>NZ_JAYJLH010000010.1:0-87537 GCF_051948695.1 Halopseudomonas sp. Lyrl_26 | reverse complement strand
AGTGGCCAGCGCGTTACGTCAATGCTGACCCACCCGGGGTGTAGCGCACCTGCGCTACGCCTGCCGACCACGGCTACCTGAGGTATGCTTGCGCACTGGTTATCAAGGAGAAGCGCCGTGCCCAGTCTCAACCGCCTGATCTTCATTGCCGCTGCCATCGGTGTTCTCGTCGGCTGGCTGATCGGCCTGCTTCCCGAGGATGCCGGCCTGCGTGGCGGGGTGCTCTATGCCAGTACGCTGACGGGTGCGGTCTTTGTCGGCCTGTTGAAGATGGTGCTCATCCCGCTGATCTTCACTTCCATCGTGGTGGGTGTGGCCAGTCTGCAGGCCCACCATCAGGTCCACCGGGTCTGGATCACCACTCTGCTGTTCTTTGCCTTTACCACCGCCGCCGCAATGCTGGTCGCGTTGGTGGCGGCCAACCTGTTCAGGCCCGGAGCAGGCATGTCGCTGGCCATGTTCGCCGATGCCATGCAGGATTTCGAAGCCCGGCAGATGACCATGCCGGAGTTCTTCCGCCACTTCCTTACCGGACTGTTCAAGAATCCCTTCGAGGCCTTCACCAACGGTGACATCCTGTCGGTGCTGGTTTTTGCGATCTTTGTCGGCGTGGCGCTGGTGGCCGGCGGGCAGCGCTACCAGACCATACTGCAAATGATGCAGGAGCTGCTCGACATGCTGCTGCGCATCATCAGCTGGATCATGTGGCTGGCGCCGCTGGGCATCATGGCTCTGCTGACTCGCCTGGTGGCGGAGCAGGACGTGACGCTGCTGATGAGCATGCTCGGCTTCATTGTGCTGGTGTTCGGTACCACCCTGTTTCACGGCGCAGTGGTGCTACCGGGCATCCTCTACGCGGTGACCCGGCGCTCGCCGCTGTGGTTCTTTCGTGGCTCCCGTGAGGCGCTGATTACTGCCTTTGCCACCAGCTCCAGCTCGGCGACCATTCCGGTCTCCCTGCGCTGCGCCGAACGGAACCTGGGCGTACCGCGACGCATCGCGGGGTTCGTGATCCCCATGGGCGCTACGGTGAACATGGACGGCACTGCCCTTTATGAAGCGGCCGCCGCGCTCTTCGTGGCCAACCTGATCGGCATCGAGCTGAATCTGGTCCAGCAACTGGTGGTTTTCATGACCGCCATGATTGCCTCTTCCGGCGCCCCCGGTATTCCCAGCGCGGGCATGGTGACCATGGTCATGGTGCTGCAGGCGGTGGGGCTGCCGGCCGAGGCCATCGCCATACTGCTGCCCATCGACCGGCTGCTGGATACCGTGCGCACGGCAGTGAACGTGGAAGGCGACATCATCGGCAGTCTGGTAGTGCAGAAGCTGGCCGACGACGGCGCCGAGTACCAGGGAGCTTGAGCCCGCTCGTCCGCGGTGGCTCAGGCGGCTCCGTCCATCGAGCTGGTGCTCGACGTTCCCGGGGAGCTGGCGCGGCTGACGGAGTGCGGTGAACCCGCCCGGGAGGGACGAGCACCAGCTCGTCCTCGGTAGTTCAGGCCGCGCGGCGTTTGAGCAGATAGCAGATGCCTATCACCATCACCCACACCGGCAGGGCAAAGACCGACAGCCGCGTGCTGCTGTCCAGCAGCAGGACCACCAGGATGAAGCCGACAAAGGCCAGACACAGCCAGTTGCCCAAGGGCGACCAGAGCGCGCGGAAGGTCGGGGTCACGCCCTGCTGCTGCATGCTGCGACGGAACATCAGGTGCGACAGGGAGATCATCGCCCAGTTCAGTACCAGCGCCGCCACCACCAGCGACATCAGGATGATGAGTGCACCCTCGGGCAGTACATAGTTCAGCGCCACGCACAGCAGGGTGATCAGCCCCGATATCAGAATACCCATCACCGGCACGCCGCGGCGGTTGAGGCGCAGGAACAGGCGCGGGGCGTCACCCTGTTCAGCCAGACCATAGAGCATCCGGCTGTTGCAGTAGACGCCGCTGTTGTACACCGACAGCGCTGCGGTCAGCACCACGAAATTGAGCACATGGGCTGCGGTATCGCTACCGATCAGCGAGAAGATCTGCACGAAGGGGCTGCGGGCGTAGGCATCGTCGCCCGAGGTGAGGGTCTGCACCAGGCTGTCCCAGGGGTACAGCGATAGCAGCACGCCGAGCGCCAGGATATAGAACAGCAGGATGCGGTACACCACCTGGTTGATGGCCTTGGGAATGGACTTGCGCGGGTTCTCCGCCTCGGCCGCGGTAATGCCCACCAGCTCCAGACCGCCGAAGGAGAACATGAGCACAGCCATCACCGCCACCAGTCCGCCGATGCCGTTGGGAAAAAAGCCGCCGTGGGTCCACAGGTTGCTGACGCTGGCCTGTTCGCCGCCGGCGCCGGAGACCAGCAGATACAGCCCCAGCAGTATCATGCCGACAATGGCGCCGACCTTGACGATGGCAAACCAGAATTCCGCCTCGCCGAAGGCCTTCACGTGGGTCAGGTTGATCAGGTTGATCAGCACGAAGAAGGCCAGCGCCGTGGCCCAGGTGGGAATCTCCGGGTACCAGTACTGCACGTACTTGCCCACCGCCGTCAGTTCGGCCATGCCGACCAGGATATAGAGCACCCAGTAGTTCCAGCCCGACAGGAAGCCGGCAAAGGGTCCCCAGTAGCGGTGGGCGAAATGACTGAAGGAGCCGGCCACCGGCTCCTCGACGATCATCTCGCCGAGCTGGCGCATGATCAGGAAGGCGATGAACCCGGCGATGGCGTAACCCAGCAGCATCGATGGGCCGGCGCTGCTCATGACGCCCGCCGAGCCGAGGAACAGGCCGGTACCTATGGCGCCGCCCAGGGCGATCAACTGGATGTGGCGGTTGGACAGGCCGCGTTTGAGCTGGCCTTGTTCAGCGGGTGCAGTCATGGGAAGGGATCCGTAGCGGCCGGTTCTGGCCAAAAAACGGCCAATTGTACATGGATCGGCCCGCTTCCGCAGGCCGCCAGTCAGCTAATGGCCCGATCTTTCCCCCGTCCCCGCCTCAGGCGCCGCGCACCCACTGCTGGCGGCTCCAGCCACTGAGGGCATCCACGGCCAGCACCAGCAGCAACATGGCGATGATCACGGTGCTGGCCTGGGCCTCCTGGAACAGGCTCAGGCTGATATACAGCATCTGGCCCAGACCGCCGGCACCGACAAAGCCCAGCACGCTGGCCATGCGGATGTTGTTCTCCCAGCGGTACAGGGTATAGGCCAGCAGTTGCGGCCAGAGGTTGGGCAGGGTGCCGTAGAAAAAGGCCGTGATCTGCCCGCCACCCTGCAGGCGGATGGCCTCGGCCGGGGCGGTGGGGGTGTTCTCCAGGGCTTCGGCAAACAGCCGCCCGAGCACTCCGGCGGTATGCAGGGCCAGCGCCAGGGTGCCGGCGTTGGGGCCCAGTCCGGCGGCCAGTACCATCAGCGCCGCCCATACCAGCTCGGGTATGGCCCGCAGGGCATTGAGCACCAGCCGCACCAGGGCCCGGGCCGGCCAGCCGAAACGGCCGGCGGCGGGCAGCGCCAATGCCAGGCCGAGCAGGGCGGCCAGCAGGGTGCCCAGGGCGGACATGGCCAAGGTCTCCAGCGCACCGCGACCCACCGCCAGCAGCTGTGTCTGGCTCAGATCCGGCTGCAGGAAGCGCGCGGCGTAGGCACCCATCTGGCGCAGGTTGTCGGCCTGACCGAGGAACAGCAGGTCCAGACCCAGATAGACAAAGGAGGCCACCACGGCGACCAGCGTGGCCAGCAGCAACAGCAGGTTGACCGTCCGCCTCATGCCAGCCTCCCGCGCAGCACCCGGCTCAGGCCGTCGGCCAGCAGTACCAGCAGCAGGAAGGTCAGCAGCATGCTGGCAACCTCGTCACCGGCGAACATGCGCAGGGACAGGTCGATCTGCTGGCCCAGGCCACCGGCTCCGACAAAGCCCATGACCACCGAGGCGCGGATGGCGCATTCCCAGCGGTACACCGTGTAGGAGGTCAGCTCGGCGGCGGCGTTGGGCAGTATGCCGTAGCAGAAGGCGCTCAGACGCCCGGCGCCGGCCTGCAGCAGGGCATGCATCGGCCGGCGGTCCACCGACTCGAAGATCTCCGCATAGACCTTGCCGAGCATGCCGGCATAGGTGATGGCAATCGCCAGTACGCCGGCGGTGGGGCCCAGGCCCACGGCGCGGACAAACAGCAGGGCCCAGACGATTTCCGGGACGCTGCGCAGGAAAATCAGCAGCGCGCGCACCGGCCAGCGCAGCGCCTGGCCCAGCACGCCGGGGCGACCGCTCCGGGAGGCAGCGGACAGGGACAGGGCCCGGCTGGCCAGCAGCCCGGTGGGAATCGCCACCACCAGCGCCAGGGCCATGCCGGCGGTAGCGATCGCCAGGGTCTGCAAGGTGGCATCAAGCAGCAGTCGCAGGAAATCGGGGGCGTGCGCCGGTGGCCAGAAAGCGGCGACGAAGCGGCCCATCTCGCTCTGGCTGTCGGCAGCCAGCAGCACGCCCAGATCCAGCTCGGCGAGCTGGATGCCCGGCCACAGCAGGGCCAGGGCCACAGCGGTCAGCAGCAGCCGCGGCAGGGCGGCGGGATCTCGGCTGTCGCGGGTCAGCATCGGGGTATCTGCAGCTCCATGCTGGCCGTGGGCAGGGGCGGGGATACCAGCTGCTCATTGGCATAGAGGGCATCCAGCAGCTCGGGGTCGACCTCGCCCGCGGGCCGGTCGAAGGCGATCTGCCCGGCGCGCACGCCGATGATCCGGGGAAAGTGCGCCAGTGCCAGTTCCACCGCATGCAGGCTGGCGACCAGAGTCACGCCCCGGCTTTCGGCATGGCGGCAGAGTACGCGCAGGGTATGGTCGGCCAGCACCGGGTCCATGGCCGAGACCGGCTCATCCGCCAGCAGCAGGCTCGGGTCCTGATAGAGGGCGCGGGCAATGCCCACCCGCTGCAGCTGCCCACCCGACAGCTGCTGGCACTGGGCGAACAGGCGGTCAGCCAGATCCAGTTGGGCAAGTACCGCCCGGGCGCCGGGAATGTCCAGCGGATGCAGCAGATTGACCATGCTGCGGCCCAGACCCCACTGACCGAGCCGCCCAGCCAGTACCGCGGTGACTACCCTCTGGCGCGGTGGCAGGGGTGGCGCCTGATGGATCAGGCCGATACGTGAGCGCAGGCGTTGCCGTGCCCGGGACGACAGCCGCCAGGGATCCTCCTCCAGCAACTGCAGATCGCCGCTGGTCGGGCGCAGTGCGCTGGCCATGATCCCCAACAGGCTGGACTTGCCGGCCCCGGATGGTCCTATGATGGCGACCCGTTCGCCTGCGGCGATATGCAGGTCCACCCCCCGCAGGGCGTAGACCCCATTACCGTGCTGCAGACCGGCGCCGGACAGGCGCAGGCTCATTTCAGCAGGTCAGCGGCGCGGGCAGCCTCTTCGATGCCCTTGTAGTTGGCCGGCTCGGTCTCGATGAAGCGGCTGGCCGCCTGCAGGTCGAGGATTTCCTTGTGTGCCGGGTTGGCCGGATCCAGAGCGAGGAAGGCCTGCTTGATCTTCTCTGCCAGAGCCGGATCCAGGGTGCCGCGCACTGTCCAGTTGTAATCGTAGTAGGTGGGGGTGGTGGCAAATACCCGTACCTTGCTGGTATCCACCTTGTCGTTGGCGACCAGTTTGTCCCAGACGCTGGCATTGAGCACGCCGGCGTCCACCCGGCCGGCCTGAACCCAGGCAGCGGTGGCGTCATGGGCGCCGGAGTAGCCGATGCGGCTGAAGAAACTCTCCGGCTGGATGCCGTCCTGCAGCATGAAGTAGCGCGGCATCAGACTGCCGGAGGTCGAGGAGATCGAGCCGAAGGCGAAGGTCTTGCCCTTGAGGTCGGACAGCGCGTTCACCTCTGGGTTGGCGGTGATGAACTTGCTGGTGAACTCGGCGTCCTGCTCGCGCTGGACCAGCGGAACGGCATTGCCGGTCTTCAGGTAAACCTGAACGAAGGTGAAGCCGCCGAGCCAAGCCATGTCCAGCCGGTCGGTGGCCAGCGCCTCGACCACCGCCGGGTAGTCGGCCACAGGTACGAATTCCACCTTCATGCCCAGTTCCTGTTCCAGGTAGGCGCCCAGCGGCTGGAACTTGCGCAGCAGTTCGGTCGGTGCTTCGTCGGGGATGGCGCTGACCCTGAGGACATCGGCCGCCTGGCTGGCCAGGGCGGTCAGCGACAGGACCAGGGCGCTGGTCAGTGCGAGGGTACGTTTGAGCATGGAAAGTTCTCCGGTTCAATGGCGGAAAAAATTCAGTAGTGGGTGGCCGGACGACCGCCGCTGCTGATTGGTGAAAGAGCGCGGCAATTATACGGAGGGTGAGGGCAAAGCGCAGCTTTGCTAATATCTGCGGCCTGACTTTTTTCTGCCGAGAGTGCCGATGAGCGAGCCGATCCGCCTGACCCAGTACAGCCATGGAGCCGGCTGTGGCTGTAAGATTTCCCCCAGGGTACTGGAAACCATCCTCGCCGGCAGTGGGGCGCAGAACCTCGATCCGCGGCTGTGGGTAGGCAACGCCTCCCGCGACGATGCGGCGGTTTATGCCCTGGATGAAGAACGGGGCGTGGTATCCACTACCGACTTCTTCATGCCGATTGTCGACGACCCCTTCGACTTCGGCCGCATTGCCGCCACCAATGCCATCAGTGACATCTACGCCATGGGCGGCGATCCGCTGATGGCCATCGCCATCCTCGGCTGGCCGGTCAACGTGCTGCCGCCGGAAGTGGCCCGGGAGGTCATGCGCGGCGGCAGGGCGGTCTGCGACGCCGCCGGCATTCCCCTGGCCGGCGGTCACTCCATCGACGCCCCCGAGCCCATCTTCGGACTGGCGGTGACCGGCGTGGTGGAAAAACAGTATCTCAAGCGCAACGACACCGGCACCGCCGGATGCCGGCTGTATCTGACCAAGCCCTTGGGCATCGGCATCCTCACCACCGCCGAGAAGAAGGCGAAACTGCGCGAGCAGGATGCGGGCCTGGCCCGGGACTGGATGTGCACCCTGAACCGACCCGGTTCACGCTTCGGCAAGCTGACCGGCGTTCGCGCCATGACCGATGTCACCGGTTTCGGCCTGCTCGGCCACCTGGTGGAGATGGCCGAGGGTGCGCAGCTGACGGCGCAGCTGGACTTTGCCGCCGTGCCGCGCCTGCCCGGTGTGGATTACTACCTGGCCGAAGGCTGCATCCCCGGTGGCACCCTGCGCAACTTCGACAGCTACGGCGACCGGGTCGCGCCCATCTCCGACGAGCAGCGCAACCTGCTGTGTGACCCGCAGACCAGTGGCGGGCTGCTGGTGGCGGTGGCGCCGGAGGGCGAGCAGGAATTTCTCGCGGTGGCCACTGAGCTGGGCCTGCAGCTGGCGCCCATCGGCCGACTGGTCGAGCGTCGCGACCACGCCGTCGAGGTACTTTGATGCGCCCGGATACCCAGGACTATCACCAGCTGTTTCTCGATGACGTGCCCATGATGGACATGCGCGCGCCGGTGGAATTTGCCCGGGGCGCCTTTCCCACTGCGGTGAGTCTGCCCCTGATGACCGACATCGAACGGCAGAAGGTCGGCACCTGCTACAAGAACCGGGGCCAGCAGGCGGCCATCGAGCTGGGGCACCAGCTGGTCTCCGGTGCGACCAGGGAGCAGCGGGTCGAGGCTTGGGCCGCCTTTGCCAGGGCCAATCCCCAGGGTTATCTGTACTGCTTCCGCGGCGGGTTGCGCTCGCAGATAGTGCAGCAGTGGCTGAAGCAGGAAGCGGGCATCGAGTACCCCCGGGTAGTGGGTGGCTACAAGGCCATGCGGACCTTCCTGATCGAGACCACGGACAGGGCCGTGGTCGAATGCGATTTCGTCATCGTCGGTGGCATGACAGGCACCGGCAAGACCGAGGTGATTGCCGCACTGGACAACAGTATCGATCTGGAAGGCCATGCCAACCATCGTGGCTCCAGCTTCGGCAAGCGGGCCACCGGCCAGCCCGGGCAGATCGACTTCGAGAACCGCCTGGCCATCGACCTGCTCAAACGGCGTGCCCGCGGCCAGAGCCAGTTCGTGCTGGAGGACGAGAGCCGGCTGATCGGTGCCTGTTCCCTGCCGCTGTCTCTGACCCAGGGCATGCAGCGCTTTCCCATCGTCTGGCTGGAAGACAGCTTCGACAACCGGGTCCAGCGCATCCTGCGCGACTACGTGATCGACCTGGCCGCTGAGTTCGACAGCGTGCACGGCGCCGAGCAGGGCTTCGCGCTGTTTTCCCAGCGGCTGCTGCAGAGTCTGGACAATATCCGCAAGCGGCTGGGTGGCGAACGCCACGCACGGCTGCGGCTGCTGATGGAGCAGGCGCTGGAAGAGCAGGCCCGCAGCGGCGAGGTGGAACTGCACCGCGGATGGATTGAGGGGCTGCTGGGCGAATACTACGACCCCATGTACGTCTATCAGCGCGAGAGCAAGGCCGAGCGTGTGGAGTTTGCCGGGGACGCCGGGGCGATCCAGGCCTACCTGGCCGAGCGCAGCGGGCGCTGAGCAGCTGGACGAGCATCGGTTGGATTAATACGCCAGATGGCGGTTGACGCAATGGCGTAGCTGCCTATAATTGTCTGCAACACGGCCCCTGTCGGTTGATGCGCCCCGGCGCTGAGATTGCTCAGGGGTTTTTCATTGCCTGCGATTTACCAGTCTCTCGTCTTCCAGTCATCGTCCACGCCCATCCGGTCCAGCCCAAGATTCAGGTGTGCCAGCCCCGGAAATTCTCCTTCCAGCAACGCTTTCAGTCGTTTTCCCCAGCTCGATGATGGATTGATGATCTTCATCAGGTGCTGCGTCATGCAGAGCAGCATGAACGGCCGAGCTTGCCGCTGAGGGTCGTTATGAAACGGTGCCAGTGAGGGTACTTGAGTAACTGGTGGTAGTTTCGGCTGATCCACGATGTTGCGATTCCAGAGGCGGCTATGGTGTGCGCATACGTTGCGCAGATAATTCAGGCTGCGCAGCCAGCTGGCGAAGATGCGGCCATTACTGATGTTGTATTGTGACGAAATAGCATCCTGGTCTGCTTCGGACATACCATCGTATAGCGTGGACAGCGTGCCGAAATCCCATACTTCACAAACGACCCAGACGGCTAACGGGAGACCGTACTTTTCCTTGTTATGACGAATGAAGTCTTCCTTGGCCGTTTTCCCGTGTGTGGATCAAGCGGGCAACACAACTCCGTCCGTTCGCGGAAGGCAAACCAGTAACCGCTAAGACGGTAGTAACCAATGCGCTCCAGATAATCTAATGCTTTGTCCCTGTCCGTGACGGTCATACCGCGAGCGATCAACTGGTCGAGCTGTTCCTGGTAGCTTTTCCAAGGCTTCGGATAAGTTTGCGTCATCTGCACTCCCTGCGCCATAAAGTTTGTTTTCCCGCCACCAAACTGGATACCCGAAATGCCGCAGGTGCTGCCTTTAGCCATTCTGCTTCGCTATAGGGTAACTTGCTGTCGTTCTCGATAGTCACTCTCGATCGGCATTAATGTACCTTGTTTCGCTCAGGAAGGGGGGGCGAGGGGCCATCACTTTGGCCCTCCTTCTTGGCGCATGTGCATCACTTGCTCAATCAGCCGCGACCTACGCAGTCGAGCAGCCGTGCCAGTTATTGGGGGCCAAGTCGAGCCACCGCTTAGGACGGAGGCTTTCTATGTGTTGATTTGGCATACTCACGCGCATGCAAATAGACGCAAGGACTACCATGGACACTCTCAGCCCCACCCTCATCCGCGAAACCTTCCCGGTCGGCCCGCTGCAGTGCAACTGCACCATCATCGGTGACCCTGTCACCAGAAAGGCCATTGTAGTGGACCCGGGCGGTGATCATCAGCTGATCCTCGATCGGCTGGACCAGCTGGGTCTGAAGGTGGTCAGCATCATCCACACCCATGCCCATCTGGACCACTTCCTGGCGTCGGGCGAAATGAAGAAGGCCACAGGGGCGACCCTGCACCTGCACAAGAATGACCAGTTCCTCTGGGACAACCTGGAGATGCAGTGCCGGATGTTCGGTGTGCCCTACAAACCGGTGCCGGCGCCGGACCAGTGGCTGCAGGACGACGAGGAACTGGCCTGCGGGTGTGGGGTGGCCATGCACACCCCGGGGCACACACCGGGTTCGATGAGCTTCTGGTTCCCCGAAGCCAGGTTGCTGATTGCCGGCGACACCCTGTTCCGCCGGGGCATAGGCCGTACCGACCTGTGGGGCGGTGATTATGCGCAGATCAAGCGTTCGATCCGCCAGCGGCTGTACACCCTGGACGAGGATGCCGTGGTGGTGACCGGGCATGGCCCGGATACCCGCATTGGTGACGAGATCCGCGAGAATCCTTTCATTCGCGGATGAATCAACCATAATGGCAGCAACGGGATAAAATACCGATTCGTGCGGTCCAACCCCTGCCGCAGTGCGTCCCACCTTCCGGACGCTGCGGTGACGATGATTTGTGAATCAAGGAAAAGCGTATGAAGATCAAAGCACTGGTTGCCGCTTCCGCCTGTGTGGCGCTGCTGGCTGGCTGTACCAACAACCCCTATACCGGCGAGCGTCAGGCAGGCAAGGCCGGCGTCTACGGTGGGACCGGCGCCGTGGCCGGCGCGGTAATCGGAGCCGCTACCTCCAGCAAGAAGGACCGCGCCAAGGGAGCCCTGATCGGTGCTGCGGTCGGCGGCGCCGCGGGCGGCGGGTACGGCTACTATGTGGACCGCCAGGAGCAGCGTCTGCGTCAGGAGCTGACCGGTACCGGTGTGCAGGTGGTGCGTAACGGTGACAACCTGCAGCTGGTCATGCCGGGCAACATCACCTTTGCCAGCAGCTCGGCGGATATTTCCAGCAGCTTCTATCCGACCCTGAATTCCCTGGTCAAGGTGTTCAAGGAATTCGACCAGAATGGCATCGACATCGTCGGCCACACCGACAGCACAGGTTCGTTGGAACTGAACATGCGCCTGTCCCAGGACCGCGCTTCCAGCGTGGCCTCCTACCTGACCAACCAGGGCGTATCCGGTGCGCGCATCAGCAGCCGTGGCGTTGGCCCCAGCCAGCCGATCGCCAGCAACAACACTCCCGAAGGTCGCGCGCAGAACCGCCGCGTGGAGATCAACCTGCGTCCGCTGTGATGCCTGGTTGATGTGAGCAACGAGAACGGGGCCTGCGGGCCCCGTTCTTGTTCATGTGGTCCTGCCTGCGGGATGCAGCGCAGCTGCGCACGGCCCATGGGCGACCTTGCCGGCGAGCCTGGGAGGGACGAGCACCAGCTCGTCCAGCGTGATCGCCCTGTAACTACCTTCCCGGCGGATACTCCCGATGCAGCTCTGCCAGCAGGGCATCCTTCTCCTCCCACAGCGAGCTGACCCAGGCCTGGAAGCGGGCGCGGAATTCCGGATCGTTGTCGTAATCCTGGCCGAGAAACTCCGCCGGAATGGTACGGGTCTGGCAGCGCATCACCACCTTGCGGATGCGGCCGCTGAGCAGATCCCAGAAGGTCGGCGCACCGTCAGGGTAGTGGATGGTGATATCCACCAGGGAGCGCAGCTGCTCGCCCATGGCATCCAGCACGAAAGCGATACCGCCGGCTTTGGGTCTGAGCAGGTAGCGATAGGGAGACTGCTGCTCGGCATGCTTCTCGGGTGTCAGGCGGGTGCCTTCGAGAAAGTTGAATACCGCCACCGGGGTCGCTTTGAACTTCTCGCAGGCGCGCTGGGTGGCGAGCCGATCCTGACCGGCCTTTTCCGGGTGTTTGGCCAGGTAGGCCTTGCTGTAGCGCTTCATGAAGGGGAAATCCAGCGCCCACCAGCAGATGCCGATTACCGGCACCCAGATCAGCTCCTGCTTGAGGAAGAACTTGAGCATGGGCATGCGCCGGTTGAGGTTGTGCTGCAGGGCAAGGATGTCGACCCAGCTCTGGTGGTTGCTGGTGACCAGATACCAGCCGTCATGGTCCAGCTGGTCGCGACCCTGGACGACCCACTCGGTACGGCCGGCCAGGCGCATCCAGCCACTGTTGAATGCCATCCAGCTCTCGGCAATGCGGATCATTACCCGGGTCAGAAAACGCTGCCAGGCCGGGATGGGCAGCAGTGCCTTGAGCAGCGAACAGGGCAGCAGCAGGCTGAACCAGAACAGGGTGTTGAGGATCAGCAGCAGCAGCGAAATAACCCCGCGAACGGGTGCAGGCAGGAAGAACAGCATCGTCTGGCAACTCACTTGAGGGCGCGGCGGCCTGGTTGTTGTCACTTTCAGGCCGCCCCCCTGTCACGGTCAGTTCTGGGTATCGGCCTGTATGGCAGTCAGTGCGATTGTAAACACGATGTCGTCCACCAGGGCGCCCCGGGACAGGTCGTTCACCGGCTTGCGCAGGCCCTGCAGCATGGGGCCCACGCTGATCACGTTGGCGCTGCGCTGCACCGCCTTGTAGGTGGTGTTGCCGGTGTTCAGGTCGGGGAAGATGAAGACCGTGGCCTTGCCCGCGACCAGACTGTCCGGTGCCTTCTGCTGGCCGACGCTGGCAATCGCGGCGGCATCATACTGGAGAGGCCCGTCGATCAACAGTCCCGGCTCGCGCTCGCGCGCCAGCTGGGTGGCCTTGCGCACCTTCTCGACATCCTCGCCGGTGCCTGAGCTGCCGGTGGAGTAGCTGATCATCGCCACCCGCGGCGGGATGCCGAAGGCCTCGGCCGAACGCGCACTCTGGATGGCGATTTCCGCCAGCTCCTCGGCATCGGGGTCCGGGTTCACTGCGCAGTCGCCGTACACCAGTACCTGATCGGGCAGCAGCATGAAGAACACCGAGGACACCAGGTTGTATCCCGGCGCGGTCTTGATCAGCTGGAAGGCCGGGCGGATGGTGTTGGCGGTGGTATGGATGGCACCGGATACCAGGCCGTCGACCTCGTCCAGAGCCAGCATCATGGTGCCCAGCACCACGTTGTCCTCCAGCTGCTGCAGCGCCACCGGCGCGGTCAGGCCGCGATCCTTGCGCAGCTCGACCATGGGGGCCACATAACGCTCGCGCACCTCGTCCGGGTCGATGATCTGCAAGCCCTCGGGAAGGGTGATGTGGTGGGCGCGGGCTACCGCTTCCACCGACTCGGGCTTGGCCAGCAGCACGCACTGGGCTATGCCCCGGCGCTGGCAGATGGCCGCGGCCTGCACGGTACGCGGCTCGTCTCCCTCGGGCAGCACGATGCGCTTGCCGGCCTGCTGGGCCCGGGTCACCAGGTCGTAGCGGAAGGCCGGGGGCGACATGCGGCGTTCGGTGGTTTCCCCGCAGCGGCGCTGCAGCCAGGCGTGGTCGATATAGGAAGCGACAAAGTCGGTCACCAGGGTAGTGCGCTCGGTGTCGTCGACAGGGATCTCCCGGTTCATGCGATCGAGCTGGGAGGCGGTGGCAAAGCTGCCGGTTTCCACCAGCACTATCGGCAGACCATTATCCACTGCCGGCTGGCACAGCTGCATGACACGCTCGTCGGGGAGAATGTTGCCGGTCAGCAGCAGGCCCGCCAGGGGCGTGCCGGAGAGTGACGCCAGGCTGCTGGCGATGATGATGTCGTCCCTGTCCCCCGGTACCACCAGCAGGGTGCCCGGACGGAACAGGTGCAGGGTGTTGGGTACGGTGCGGGCACAGAGAATGATGTCGCGCACGCGGCGCTGATGCATCTCGCCGGGATGCAGGATGCGGGCATTGAGCAGGCTGGCCACATCCGAGGTGCGCGGGGCACTGAGTTCACCCTGCCACGGAATGCAGCCGATCAGACGGAAGCCTTCGGTATCCAGCACCCGGGATTCCTGCTTGAGTGCCAGCGCGTAATCCTTGAGGGTGCGCTTGAGCTCGCCGCGGTCGCTGGGCACATCGCCCTCCAGCTCCAGGTCCCGCACCTTATTGATGATCACCCCCAGCACCTTGGGATCGTTCGGCCCGCCGAAGCCCTGGGCATGCAGCTCGATGCGGTGGGCCAGGCTCACCAGATTGTCGTCGTCCGGGGCGCTGACCAGGATCACGTCGGCGTCCAGGCTGGTAGCGATATGCTGGTTGATGCGCGCGGCATAGGCCGCCTGGCGGGTCGGCACCATGCCTTCGACCACCACCACGTCCGCGTCTCTGGCTGCTTCGCGGTAGCGGCTGACAATATCCTCCATGACCTCGTCCAGCTCCCCGTTGCCGAGACGCCGTTCGACCTCATGCAGGTCCAGCGGAGCCGGAGGTTGCAGTCCCATGGTCCGGCTGATCAGCGCGGTGGAGCGCTCCGGCCCGCTGTCGCCGGGGTGCGGCTGGGCAATGGGTTTGAGAAAGTGCACGCGCAGGCCGCTGCGTTCCAGAGCGCGGATCAGCCCCAGGCTGACCGACGTCAGGCCCACACCAAAGCCCGTCGGGGCGAGAAAGAAGGTATGCATGAATCAGACTTCCTGTTCCGCTGACTGGGTGGCGGTGAAATCGAGCAGCGCCAGGCATTCTTCGGCGATCTGCCGCTCCTCGTCAGTAGGTATGACCAGAATGGCGGGCGAATGCTCGGTCTGGATCTGCCGCGCGGGGTTGCCGGGCGGTGTCGCATTGGCGGCGGGGTCGATGGCCAGTCCGAACAGAGCCAGATGGCGCACCGTGAGCTCGCGCACCAGGGGCGAGTTCTCGCCGATGCCGCCGGTGAAGATCAGTCCGTCCAGACGTGGCAGCGCCACGGCCAGCCCGGCCAGTGAGCGGGCCAGACGGTAGCAGAACACATCGATGGCCAGGCTCGCGCCGGCGTGGCCGTCGGCCCGGGCGGCAACCAGGGTACGCATGTCGTTGGACAGGCCGGACAGCCCCAGCAGGCCGCTCTCGCGGTTGAGCATGTTGTCGATGCGTTCCAGATCCCAGCCCAGGTTGCGGGCCAGATGCGAATGCAGGTTGGGGTCCACGTCGCCGCTGCGGGTACCCATTACCAGGCCTTCCAGCGGGGTCAGACCCATGCTGGTATCCAGACTCCTGCCATCGAGCACCGCACAGGTGGAGCAGCCATTGCCCAGGTGCGCGGTCAGCCAGGCGCCATGGCCGGGCTCCATGCCCATCAGCAGGCTGGCCTGACGGGACACATAGCGATGGCTGGTGCCATGAAAGCCATAGCGGCGCACGCTGTGTTCGGTATACAGGTACTCGGGCAGGGCGTAACGGTAGGCGTGGGGCGGCATACTCTGGTGAAAGGCGGTATCGAAGATGGCGATATGCGGAATATCCTCGAATACCCGCATGGCTTCATTGATACCGGTCAACTGCGCCGGATTATGCAGCGGCGCGAGGGTTGAACTGTCCTTGATCGCCTGGATCACCTCATCGTCGATCACGCTGGCGCCGGTGAAATGCTCGCCGCCATGCACGATACGATGGCCGACGGCGGCCAGCGGCTGATGGGCAAAGCGCTTGATCAGCGGCAGCAATTCGGCCATGGCGGCGCGGTGGGTGCCGTCGGCAATGAGCACCTGCTCGCGGATATCACCTGCCTTCCAGTTCAACACCCCCTCGGCCGTGCCCAGCCGCTCGGCCAGACCGCTGAGTACCGGGGTGCGATCGGCTTCGCCGAGCAGTGCGAATTTCAGGGATGAACTGCCACAATTTATGACAAGTACCAGTCGATCGGTCATGGTGCTCCATTACTAAGCTGTTGAGTCGAGGGCTGTTTTGGCGCATCCCGCGCCGCAGCTGGAATTCTCCCGTTATACCCCAGGCGCAGCAGCAGGGGAACCGCCCGTGCGTTTCCGCGCATTTATGCGTAAACTGACAACTTCAAAGCCTCAATTCACAGGATTTTTTTATGCAGATTGCTGCCAACAAAGCCGTATCGATTGACTACACCCTGACCAACGATGCCGGCGAAGTACTGGACACCTCCGCAGGCGGCGAGCCGCTGGTATACCTGCACGGCGCAGGCAACATCATTCCCGGGCTGGAGCGTGAGCTGGATGGCAAGCAGGTCGGCGATGAACTGAAGGTGACCATCGAGCCGGAAGACGCCTACGGCGAATTCTCCGCGGATCTGGTGGCCGTGCTGGGTCGCAACATGTTCGAAGGCGTTGACGAGCTGGAAGTGGGCATGCAGTTCCATGCCTCCGCTCCGGATGGCGGCATGCAGATCGTCACCATCACTGCCCTTGACGGTGATGAGGTCACTGTCGATGGCAACCACCCGCTGGCAGGTCAGCGCCTGACCTTCGAAGTCAAGGTGGCTGCGGTACGTGACGCCACCGAAGACGAAGTCGCCCATGGTCACATCCATGGCGACGGTGGTGTGCACCACTGATAGTGCCCGGAGCCGGCCTGCGGGCCGGCTTTCCCCGCAGTTTCCCCGCCGCATCCGGATGACAGGTATTTCTGTCCCGCCATCATTGACATCAATTCAAGTTAAAAAAGGTCGAACTGACCTTATAGTGGCCCTCCAGTCCAATTTGCAGGAGTGTTTGCCCGATGTCCGCACAAGCCAGTCTGTTGTTCAAGCCAGTGGAGCTGGGCTCCCTGAAGCTGCCCACGCGCCTGGTGATGGCGCCCATGACGCGCAACTTCTCGCCCAAGGGTGTGCCCACTGACCAGGTGGTGGAATACTACCGCCGTCGCGCCGCTGCCGGTGTCGGCCTGATCATCAGCGAAGGCACCACTGTGCCGCACTGCGCCGCCAACGGCTATCCGAACGTGCCGCAGTTCCACGGCGAAGAAGCACTGGCTGGCTGGAAGAAGGTGGTAGACGCCGTGCACGCGGCCGGCGGCAAGTTTGCCCCGCAGCTGTGGCACGTCGGCAACGTGCGTCGTCTGGGCACCGAGCCCGACCCGAGCGTGCCGGGCTTCGGTCCCATGGCCAAGTACAAGGACGACAAGCTGATCGTTCATGGCATGACCCATGAGGATATTCAGGATGTGGTCCGGGCCTTTGCCCAGGCGGCGAAGGATGCCAAGGCAATCGGTTGTGATGCGGTAGAGCTGCACGGCGCCCATGGCTACCTGATCGACCAGTTCTTCTGGGAAGGTACCAACCAGCGTGACGACGAGTACGGTGGCAGCATGGAAAATCGTGGTCGCTTTGCGGTGGAGATCATCCGCGCGGTGCGTGAAGCGGTCGGTCCCGATTTCCCGATCATTTTCCGTTTTTCCCAGTGGAAGCAGCAGGACTACACCGCGCGTCTGGCGCCCACGCCGGAGCTGCTGGAGCAGTTCCTCAAGCCGCTGGCTGAAGCGGGAGTGGACATCTTCCACTGCTCCCAGCGCCGCTACTGGGAGCCGGAGTTCGAGGGGTCTTCCCTGAACCTGGCCGGCTGGACCCGCAAGATTACCGGCAAGCCCTGCATCACCGTCGGCAGCGTGGGCCTGGACAGCGAGTTCCTCGAATACATGGTCAAGACCGACAAGGTCGCCAAGACCGATGCCAACTTCGACGACCTGCTGCAGCGTCTGGAAAAGCAGGAGTTCGATCTGGTCGCCGTGGGCCGGGTGCTGATCTCCGATCCGGAGTGGGCAACCAAGCTGCGTGAAGGCCGGATTGACGAGATCCTGCCCTTCAGCCGTGAGGCACTGAAGGCGCTGAACTGATGTGTTCGACTGCTGTTCCGGTGGCCTGGCCGGAACAGCAGTACGCTTGAACCGGTCAGGCCGCCGTGCGTGGGCCCGGGCCTTCCCGTACCCACAGCAGGGTGGAGCCTGCCACTGCCGACGGCATCACCAGCAGGTTCACCAGCGGAATCAGCATGCCGACGTACACCGGCAGGCCGAAGCCCAGTGACACTCCCCGATGCCCGCGCATCCAGCGCAGCATGTCGATGAATCCCACCTGATCGTTATCCGCCTGGTAGTCGATGTACTGCACCGCCATCATCCATACCCCGAACACCAGCAGCAGGGGTGACGCCACCAGGTTGACCACGGGAATCAGTGTCAACAGCAAAAGCCCGATGAGTCTGGGCAGGTAATAGACGATCTTGCGGCATTCACGGCCCAGGCTGCGGGGCACAACCATGACGATCTCCCGCCAGCCGGTCGGTAGACTGACCAGCCCGCGTTCCTGCTCGGCGACCTTCTCGGCCAGAAAGCCGTAGAAGGGCGAGGCAATCAGGTTGGCCAGCATGCTGAAGCCGAAAAACAGCACCAGCAGTACCACCAGCGCGAACAGTGGCCACAGCAGCCATTCAACGAAGGCGGCCCAGTCGGGCAGGTGGGGCATCAGGCGGTTCATCCAGTAGTTGAACTGGCGTGCGCCCCAGCCTATCAGCGCCAGAAACAGCGTCAGGTTGAGCAGCAGTGGAATAATCAGAAAGCGGCGCAGGCCGGGCTGGCGGATGCGCTGCCAGCCTTCGCGCAGGTAGCCTGAACCACGCAGGGGGGCAATGGCTTGGGTCATCAGTAGTCCTTTGTCAGGGGTAATAGGGATACACTATGCGCCTGATATAGTGACAGCAGTATTCTTCGCCTGCTCAGTGCTCTACCATGCAGGCGGTGAATTGCAATCATACCGCTGCGGCGGTGATCTGGAGGAATCAATGTCTGAAGCACGCCACTCCCGTCTGATCATTCTGGGCTCCGGCCCGGCTGGTTACAGCGCCGCAGTCTACGCCGCACGGGCCAACCTCAAGCCGCTGCTGATCACTGGCATGCAGATGGGTGGTCAGCTGACCACCACCACCGAGGTGGACAACTGGCCGGGCGACGTTGAAGGTCTCCAGGGTCCGGATCTGATGGAGCGCATGCGCAAGCACGCCGAGCGCTTCGAGACCGAGATCGTCTTCGATCACATCAACAAGGTGGATCTGCAGCAGCGGCCCTTCGTGCTGACCGGCGATCAGGGCGAGTACAGCTGCGATGCCCTGATCATCGCCAC
The DNA here is from genome assembly GCF_051948695.1 of Halopseudomonas sp. Lyrl_26. NCBI lineage: Bacteria > Pseudomonadati > Pseudomonadota > Gammaproteobacteria > Pseudomonadales > Pseudomonadaceae > Halopseudomonas > Halopseudomonas sp. Lyrl_26. The sequence goes on along the minus strand of NZ_JAYJLH010000010.1, from coordinate 68,678 downwards.
CGGTGCCTCCGCCCGCTACCTGGGGCTGCCCTCGGAAGAGGCCTTCATGGGCAAGGGTGTGTCGGCCTGCGCAACCTGTGACGGTTTCTTCTACCGCAACCAGGATGTGGCCGTGATCGGTGGCGGTAATACCGCTGTGGAAGAGGCCCTGTACCTGGCCAATATCGCGAAGAAGGTCACCCTGGTGCACCGCCGCGATACCTTCCGCGCCGAGAAGATTCTGGTCGACAAGCTGATGGCCAAGGTTGCCGAGGGCAAGATCGAGCTGAAACTCAACGCCAATCTGGATGAGGTGCTGGGCGATGACAGCGGCGTCACCGGCATGCGTCTGGCATTCAACGACGGCCGCAAGGAAGAAATAGCCCTGGCTGGCGTCTTCATTGCCATCGGTCATACCCCCAACACCGGCCTGTTCGAGGGTCAGCTGGAGATGAAGGACGGCTATCTGAAGATCAACAGCGGCACCGAAGGTAACGCCACCGCGACCAATATCCCGGGCGTGTTCGCCGCCGGTGACGTGGCAGATCACGTCTATCGTCAGGCCATTACCTCGGCTGGCGCCGGCTGCATGGCGGCGCTGGATGCGGAGAAGTATCTGGATCAGCAGTAAGGCCTGTTTCCTCCTCTGCCTTCAGGGCAGGGGAGGGCAGTAATCGCCCACAAAAAAACCGGCTCCAGGCCGGTTTTTCATGCTTGTCCGAGCAGTTGAGGACCATTCCCTGGGAAATGGTGCCCCGGGGGAGAATCGAACTCCCACTCTGTCACCAGAAGCGGATTTTGAATCCGCCGCGTCTACCAATTCCGCCACCGAGGCGCAGGACAAGCGCGCGGAGTATACGGAGGCTTTGCCGCGCCGGTCAATGGTTTTCATGGCCGGGAGGGCGGTTTTCCGCTACCATTAGCGCCCTTTTCTGCAATGCCGGTATGCCTTTCATGCGCGTCAGCGATTTCCATTTCGACCTGCCTGACAGCCTCATCGCCCGTCATCCGCTGGCCGAGCGCCGCGCCAGTCGGCTGCTGTGTCTCGATGGCCCCAGCGGTGCACTGGAGCACCGGCGGTTCGGCGAGCTGCTGGAATACCTGCGGCCGGGCGACCTGATGGTATTCAACAATACCCGGGTCATACCGGCGCGCCTGTTCGGGCGCAAGGAAACCGGTGGGCAGCTGGAAATCCTGGTCGAACGGGTGCTGGACGAGCACCGGGTACTGGCCCATGTACGGGCCAGCAAGTCGCCCAAGCCGGGCAGTCGCATCCTGCTCGAGGATGACAGCCAGGTCAGCATGCTGGCGCGCCACGATGCCCTGTTCGAGCTGGGCTTTGCAGAGCCGGTTCTGCCGCTGCTTGACCGCATCGGCCATATGCCGCTGCCACCCTACATCGATCGGCCGGATGAGAGTGCCGACCGGGAAAGGTATCAGACGGTCTACGCGCAGCGTGCCGGTGCGGTGGCGGCGCCCACGGCGGGGCTGCATTTCGACAGCGAGCTGCTGGCGGCGATCCGCGACCTCGGCGTGGAAACGGCCGAAGTCACCCTGCACGTGGGTGCCGGTACCTTCCAGCCGGTAAGAGTGGAGCGGATCGAGGACCACCACATGCACAGCGAGTGGCTGGAGGTCGGGCCGGACGTGGTGGCGGCAGTGCAGGCCTGCAAGGCCCGGGGCGGGCGCGTCATCGCGGTGGGTACCACCAGCGTGCGCTCGCTGGAAACCGCCGCCCGGGACGGGGAGCTGCGTCCCTTCAGCGGCGATACCGACATCTTCCTCTATCCAGGACGCCCCTTCCATGTGGTCGATGCGCTGGTCACCAACTTCCACCTGCCGGAATCGACCCTGCTGATGCTGGTATCGGCCTTTGCCGGCTACCGCGAAACCATGGCTGCCTACCGTGCAGCGGTGGACAACGAGTACCGCTTCTTCAGTTACGGTGATGCGATGTTCATCACCCGCAATCCGGATGCCCGTGGGCCCGAGGATGAACAATGAGTCATATGCAGTTTGAAGTGTTCGCCACCGACGGCAAGGCCCGTCGCGGGCGCCTGACCTTTCCCCGCGGTGTGGTGGAAACCCCTGCCTTCATGCCGGTGGGTACCTACGGCACGGTCAAGGGCATGCTGCCCCGGGATATCAAGGATATAGGCGCGCAGATCATTCTGGGCAATACCTTCCACCTGTGGCTGCGCCCGGGCACCGAGGTCATCCGCAAGCATGGCGACCTGCACGACTTCATGCAGTGGCAGGGACCGATCCTCACCGACTCCGGTGGCTTCCAGGTATTCAGCCTGGGCGCCATGCGCAAGATCAGGGAGGAGGGTGTGTACTTCTCCTCTCCGGTGGATGGTGCCAAGGTGTTCATGGGGCCCGAGGAGTCCATGCAGGTGCAACGTGAGCTGGGGTCGGACATCGTGATGATCTTCGACGAGTGCACCCCGTACCCCGCCGACCACGACACCGCGCGCCGTTCCATGGAACTGTCGCTGCGCTGGGCGCAGCGCTCGAAGAATGCCCACGAGGGCAACCCCTCGGCCCTGTTCGGCATCGTCCAGGGCGGCATGCACGAGGACCTGCGTGCCCGTTCGCTGGACGGGCTGTGCGAGATCGGCTTCGATGGCCTGGCCATCGGCGGTCTGTCCGTTGGCGAGCCGAAGGAGGACATGATCCGTATTCTGGACTTCCTGCCGCCGCTGATGCCGCCGGAAAAACCCCGTTACCTGATGGGCGTGGGCAAACCGGAGGATCTGGTCGAGGGCGTGCGTCGGGGCGTCGACATGTTCGATTGCGTGATGCCGACCCGCAATGCCCGGAATGGGCATTTGTTCACCGATACCGGCGTGGTAAAAATCCGCAACGCGGTGCACCGCCACGACGACTCGCCGCTGGATCCGGCCTGCGATTGCTATACCTGCCGGCATTTCACCCGGTCCTACCTGCACCATCTGGACAAGTGCGGGGAGATGCTCGGCAGCATGCTCAACACCATCCACAACCTGAGACATTATCAGCGGTTGATGGACGGTTTGCGCGGTGCCATTCAACAGGGTACATTGACCGACTTTGTGGATAACTTCTACGCCAGACTCGGCCGGCTGGTCCCACCGCTTGAGACTTGAACAGCGGCCAGGAAGCCCCATTATCTTCTTGCGATTACATAAAACAGGAGTGTTACATGAGTTTCTTCATCTCCAGCGCCATGGCCCAGACTGCAGAAGGTGCGGGTGCACCGCCGGCAGGCTTTGATGCCATGAGTCTGATCTTCCTGGTGGGCTTCGTGGTCATCTTCTATCTGATGATCTGGCGTCCCCAGGCCAAACGTGCCAAGGAACACAAGAATCTGCTCAACAGCCTGAGCACCGGCGACGAAGTGGTCACCAACGGCGGTATCCTTGGCAAGGTGAAGAAGGTCACCGACGAGTTCATCGTGCTGGAAGTGAGCGAGGGGCAGGAACTGAAGTTCCAGAAGGGAGCCGTGGTTGCGGCGCTGCCCAAGGGCACCCTGAAAGCCATCTGATTTCTTAGACAGTTACCCGGGCGCATGATGCGCCCGGTTCGTATCGGGCCCCGACATGCTCAACCGTTATCCGCTGTGGAAATACCTGCTCATCGTGGCTGTGCTGCTGCTCGGCCTCGTATATGCCACCCCCAACCTCTACCCCGACGATCCGGCTATCCAGATTTCCGGCATCAGCTCAACCCAGACCATCGAACGCGGCGATCTCGAACGCATCGAGCGTGCCCTCAACGAGGCCGGTATCCAGACCAAGGGCATCGAGCTGAGCGACAATGCCGGCTCCGGACTGGTGCGCCTGGTCGAGCTGGATGATCAGCTGCCTGCCCAGGACATAGTGCGTCGGACGCTGGGCAACAATTTCGTGGTGGCCCAGAACCTGGCCCCGACCACACCCCAGTGGCTGATGAATATCGGTGCAGGCCCCATGAAGCTGGGCCTGGATCTGGCCGGTGGTGTGCACTTCCTGCTGGAAGTGGACATGGACAAGGCCATCGAAGCGCGCATGAACGTCTATGACAGCGAGCTGCGCAGCCTCTTCCGGAGCGAGCGGGTGCGCTATCGCAGTCTGCCCAAGCAGGGCAATGTCCTGCAGTTCGGCTTCACCGAAAGTGACCAGCTCAGCGCCGCCCAGCGGGTCATCAACAGCAAGTACAACGAATTCCAGATCACCACCACCCGCCGTGACAACATGGATGTGCTGCGTCTGGCGCTGACCGATGCCAAGCAGAGCGAAATCCGCAACTATGCGGTGAGCCAGAACCTGACCACGGTGCGCAACCGGGTCAACGAACTGGGTGTCGCCGAGCCGCTGGTTCAGCGCCAGGGCGCCAACCGCATCATCGTCGAGCTGCCTGGCGTGCAGGACACCGCCGAAGCCAAGCGTATCCTGGGCAAGACCGCCAACCTCGAGTTCCGCCTGGCCGCCGAGCCCAATGCGCCCCGTGCTACCGTCGAGACCTTCGAGTTCCGTGATGGCATGGGTCGTCCGCCGGCCGACGTCGAGCGCAGCATCATCCTCACCGGTGATCAGGTCACCGATGCCCAGTCCAACTTCGACGAGAACGGCCAGCCCCAGGTGAACATCCGTTTGGACGGCCACGGTGGCGAGCTGATGTCCCGTGCCACCCGCAACAACGTGGGCCGTGGCATGGCGGTGCTCTTCATCGAGCAGCGCGAAGTGCCCCGTACCGTGATGCAGGAAGTGGATGGGGTGATGCAGGAGGTGACGGTACCGAGCTTCGTTGAGGAGAAGTCCATCATCAGCCTGGCCACCATCCAGAGCACCCTGGGCAACCAGTTCCGCATCACCGGTCTGGGTTCTCCCGCCGAAGCCTCCGAGCTGGCGCTGCTGCTGCGCGCCGGTGGTCTGGCGGCGCCCATGCACTTTGCCGAGGAACGCACCATCGGGCCGAGCCTGGGGGCCGAGAACATCGCCAACGGCATTGCGGCGACCCAGCTCGGTTTTGTCCTCGCCATGCTGTTCATGGTGGTGGTCTACCGCGGCTTCGGTGTGCTGGCCAGTATCGCCCTGAGCTTCAACCTGGTACTGCTGCTGGCGCTGATGTCGCTGCTGGGCGCTACCCTGACCCTGCCGGGCATTGCCGGTATCGTGCTGACCCTGGGTATGGCCATTGACGCCAACGTGCTGATCTTTGCGCGGATACGCGAAGAGCTGAAAGCCGGCACTTCGGCGCAACGGGCCATCCACGAGGGCTTCGACAAGGCATTCTCCGCCATTCTCGACAGTAACCTGACCACGTTGCTGGTCGGCGCCATTCTCTTTGCCATGGCCTCCGGCCCGATCAAGGGCTTCGCTGTCACCCTGTCACTGGGTATTGTCACCTCGCTGTTCAGTGCCATTCTGGTGACCCGAGCGCTGATCAACCTGTTGCTGGGTGGTCGCACCGGTAAAACGCTCAGCAAGATCTGGCTGTGAGGAGCCCAACAGATGCTTAACAACACCATCAACTTCATGCGCTGGCGCAAGCCGTTCTACGTCATCGCACTGGTATTCTGTCTGGCCTCCATCGCCAGCCTGGTCGTCAAGGGGCTGAACTTCAGTCTGGACTTCACCGGGGGTGCTCAGGTCGAGCTGAGCTACAGCGAGCCGGTAGATCTGGCGGCTGTGCGCCAGACGCTGCAGGCGGCCGGACTTGGCGATGCCATAGTGCAGAACTTCGGTTCCACATCGGACGTCATGATCCGTCTGGCCAGTGATGACCCCAACGTGGGCAGCCGGATTGCCCAGCTGATCCGCGCCGACAACGCCGCCCAGGAAGTCACCGTCAAGCGGGTGGAGTTCATCGGCCCGCAGGTCGGTGAGGAACTGCGTGACCAGGGCGGTATCGGTCTGCTGCTGGCCCTTGGCGGCATCCTGCTGTACGTGGCCATGCGCTTCCAGTTCAAGTTCTCCACCGCTGCGGTGGTGGCGCTGCTGCACGACGCCATCTTCACCCTGGGTATCCTGTCGTTCTTCAACATTCCCTTCGACCTGACGGTGCTGGCTGCGCTGCTGGCCGGCGTGGGCTACTCGCTGAACGACACCATCGTGGTGTTCGACCGGGTGCGCGAGAACATGCGGCTGATGCGCAACGCCGATCTGGCCGAGGTGATCAACGTCTCCACTACCCAGACCCTGGCCCGTACCCTGGCAACCTCGGCTTCCACTATCGTGGTACTGCTGTCGCTGCTGTTGGTCGGCGGCGAGTCGCTGTACGGCTTCGCCCTGACGCTGATCGTCGGTGTGGTCATTGGTACCTACTCGTCCATCTACGTCGCCAACGGGCTGCTGATCAGCCAGAATCTGACCCGTGAGGATCTGATTCCCAAGCAGCTGGAAGAGGTCGACGACCGCCCCTGAGGGCAGCACGTCGAGCTGAGGCCAGAAAGCAAAAACCCCGGACAGCGCTGCTGTACCGGGGTTTTTGCTTCTTGTCACACTTGCGGCTTGCGGCTTGCGGCTTGCGGCTTGCGGCTTGCGGCTTACCGCTTACCGCTTACCGCTTGAAGCTTGCCTCCGCCTCCGCCTCCGCCTCCGCCTCCGCCTCAGCGCTTCATAGCCGGTGTCAGGTGCGGCTGGATGGCGGTCAGCACGGCCTTGAAGCACTTCGGATTGCCGGCCACGACCTGGCCCTTTTCCAGGAACTGGTGGCCACCGGTGAAGTCGCTGATCAGGCCGCCCGCTTCCTGAATGAGCAGGCCTCCGGCGGCCATGTCCCATTCGGCGAGTCCGAACTCCCAGAAGGCGTCATAGCGGCCGGCGGCGACGTAGGCCAGATCCAGGCTGGCGGCGCCGCAGCGGCGGATGCCGGCAGTCTGGCCGACCAGGCTGCGGAACATGCCAAGATAGTTGTCCAGGTCGGCAATCTGGTCCTGCTTGAACGGGAAACCGGTACCCAGCAGAGCGCCGTCCAGGCTCTTGCGGTTACTTACCCGCAGACGCTTGCCGTTGAGCGCGGCACCCCGGCCACGGCTGGCGGTGAATTCTTCCTGGCGGACCGGGTCGAGAATGACCGCGTGCTCGATGCGACCCTTGATGCGACAGGCGATACTCACGGCAAAGTGCGGTACGCCGCGCAGGAAGTTGGTGGTGCCATCCAGCGGGTCGATGATCCAGACGATATCCGCGCCTTCACCCTGGCCGGGCTGGAAGCCGGATTCTTCGGCGTGAAAGCCGTGATCGGGGTAGGTCTTGCGCAGATGGTTGATGATGGTCTGTTCTGCAGCCCGGTCGATTTCGCTGACGTAGTCGTTCGCTTCCTTCTCGTTGACGGTCAGGATGTCCAGCCTCTCCATGGAGCGGTAGATCAATTCTCCGGCGCTGCGGGCGGCGCGCAGGGCGATATTCAACATGGGCTGCATAGGGGGTATCTCTGGTAGGGTACGAAAAGCCGGAAATTATAGCAGAGTCGCCGTCCCAGTTGCACAAATGCATCATAGTCAGTGATCGCCAGATTTTAGTAAGATGCCTGCCTTTCCTTATCTCTTTGCCTCGCTGCAGCTCTGGAGTGTCCCTTGTTTGATGATATTCGCGTGGTTCTGGTAAACACCAGCCATCCCGGCAACATTGGTGGCGCTGCCAGGGCGATGAAAAACATGGGGTTGAGCCAGCTGGTGCTGGTCGACCCCGAGCGCTTCCCTGACCCTGAAGCCAGCTCCCGCGCCTCGGGTGCCGACGACATTCTGGCCAATGCCCGGGTGGTCGCGACGCTGGAGGAGGCGCTGGCCGATTGCCTGCTGGTTCTGGGCACCAGTGCCCGGGATCGCCGCATCCCCTGGCCGGTGGTGGATCCGCGGGAGGCGGCGGACAAGGTGCTGGATCAGCTGGAGTCGCCGGCCGGCGGCCCGGTCGCGCTGGTATTCGGTCGCGAGCACTCCGGGCTTACCAGTGAGGAGCTGCAGCGTTGCCGCTACCATGTGCATATCCCGTCCGACTCCGACTTCAGTTCGCTGAATCTGGCGGCGGCGGTGCAGGTGCTGAGCTACGAGCTGCGCATGCAGAGTCTCGGGCGCCAGGGGCTGTCGACCACCTTTGCCAAGCCGGCGGCCGAGGAGGAACCCCCGGTAACCGCCGAACAGATGGAGCTGTTCTACCAGCATCTGGAGCAGGTGATGGTGGAGATCGGCTTCCTTGATCCCCAGCAGCCGAAGAAGCTGATGTCGCGTCTGCGCCGGCTCTACGAGCGCGGCCAGCCCAATCAGGTGGAGATGAACATCCTGCGGGGCATACTGACAGAAACCCAGAAGGCCATCGGCGTCAAGGCGGCCGGTGCGCGGAGAGGCTGATATGTTCGAAAATGTGAAGGAAGATATTGCCAGCGTATTCCATCGGGATCCTGCGGCGCGCAGTCGCTGGGAAGTGCTGCTCTGCTATCCCGGACTGCACGCAGTATGGCTGCACCGCATCGCCCACTGGCTGTGGCTGCGCGATGCGCGCCTGCTGGCACGCATGGTATCCAACCTGGGTCGCTGGCTGACGGGAATCGAGATCCATCCCGGCGCCCGGGTCGGTCGCCGCTTCTTCATCGACCATGGCATGGGTGTGGTGATCGGCGAGACGGCCGAAATAGGCGATGACGTCACTCTCTATCAGGGCGTTACCCTGGGTGGTACCAGCTGGAACAAGGGCAAGCGCCATCCGACCCTGGAGGACGGAGTGGTGGTCGGCGCCGGAGCCAAGGTGCTCGGACCCTTTACCGTAGGCAAGGGCGCCAAGGTGGGCTCCAATGCCGTGGTGACCAAGGCCGTGCCGGCGGGGGCGACGGTGGTAGGTATCCCGGGGCGCATCATCGTCCGCGACGAGAGTGGGGCCGACGAGCAGGATCCGATCCACAGTCAGCGCCAGGCCATGGCGGAGAAGATCGGCTTCGACGCTTATGGCGTCACGCGGGACATGCCGGACCCGGTGGCCCGTGCCATCGGCCAGATGCTGGATCACATGCACGCGGTCGACAGCCGCATCGAGGGCATGTGCAAGGCGCTGAACGACCTGGGCAGCGATTATTGCGCCCGGGATCTGCCCAAACTGGATAGTGAACAATTTGAAGCGCTGATCGAGGAACCGCAGCAGCCTGCGCCGGAGCAGGGTGACGAAGCGGCCGGTCGGCCCTGAGGAGTGATGATGAAACTGCCCGTCTACCTGGACTATGCCGCGACCACCCCGGTTGATCCGCGGGTGGCGCAGAAGATGTGCGGCTGCCTGACCATGGATGGCATCTTCGCCAATCCTGCGTCCCGCTCACACCAGTATGGCTGGCAGGCGGAGGAGGCGGTCGAACTGGCGCGCCGCCAGGTGGCCGATCTGGTCGGGGCCGATCCCCGGGAGATCGTCTGGACCTCCGGGGCGACCGAGTCCGACAACCTTGCCATCAAGGGCGCAGCCCATGCCCGGGCCGAACGCGGACGGCATATCGTCACCTCCATGATCGAGCACAAGGCGGTAATAGACCCCTGCCATCAGCTGGAGCGCGAGGGTTTTGAAGTCACCTGGCTCACGCCGGGACCGGACGGGCTGATTACCCCGCAGCAGCTGGCCGAAGCGCTGCGCGAGGACACCATCCTGGTGTCGCTCATGCACGTCAACAACGAGATCGGCGTGATCAACGATATCGCGGCCCTGGGCGCGGTGGCGCGGGAGCGGGGCATTCTGTTTCATGTGGATGCGGCCCAGTCCACCGGCAAGCTGCCGATCAATCTCAAGCAGCTGCCGGTGGATCTGATGTCCTTCAGCGCCCACAAGAGCTACGGACCCAAGGGGGTCGGCGCGCTCTACGTGCGGCGCGCTCCGGATGTGCGTATCGAGGCGCAGATTCACGGTGGCGGGCACGAGCGGGGCATGCGCTCGGGAACCCTGGCTACCCATCAGCTGGTGGGGATGGGCGAGGCCTTTGCCCTGGCCGGGGCAGAGATGAAGGCCGAGACCCAGCGCATCGCCGGGCTGCACCGGCAACTGCTGGACGGGCTCAGTGGTCTCGAGGGTGTCTCGCTGAACGGGTCGGCGGAACATCGGGTCCCACACAACCTGAACCTGGCCTTTGACGGGGTGGATGGCGAGCTGCTGCTGCTGGCCCTGCGCGACCTGGCGCTGTCCACCGGGTCGGCCTGTACCTCTGCCTCGGTAGAGCCGTCCTATGTGCTGCGGGGCATAGGTCTGCCCGATGCACTGGCGCACAGCTCCATCCGCCTGTCACTCGGGCGTTTCACCACCGCCGAGGAGGTGCAGCATGCCGCCGAGGTGCTGTGCACGGCGGTGGAACGGCTGCGCCAGAGCCGGTAAGACCGCGTAGCAAACTCGATGGCCGGGCCTGTTACGCATTTGGGGTCAACCTGCGTATAATCTGCGGGTTAACAATTCCTGTTATCTGTCCATCCATTTTTTCAAACTCTGGAGAGTTTCATGGCCGTAGAACGCACCCTGTCCATCATCAAGCCCGACGCCGTTGCCAAGAACGTGATCGGCCAGATCCTGACCCGTTTCGAGCAGGCCGGTCTGCGCATCGTCGCTGCCAAGATGGTTCAACTGTCCCAGGCCGACGCCGAAGGCTTCTACGCCGAGCACAAGGAACGCCCCTTCTTCAAGGATCTGGTCAGCTTCATGACTTCCGGTCCGGTTGTGGTCCAGGTTCTGGAAGGTGAAGGTGCCGTACTGAAGAACCGCGAGCTGATGGGCGCCACCAACCCCAAGGAAGCCGCTGCCGGTACCATCCGTGCCGACTTCGCCGAGTCCATCGACGCCAACGCCGTCCACGGTTCCGACTCCACCACTTCGGCTGCCCGTGAAATCGGCTACTTCTTCGCCGAAACCGAGCTGTGCCCCCGCGCCTGAGGCCCGGCCACAGACACCAGATGAGTGATGTATCGCAATGACTGATACTGCAAAGGTAAATCTGCTCGGCCTGACCCAGGCCAAGCTGGAAGCGTTCTTCGAGGAGCTCGGAGAAAAGCGTTTCCGTGCCGGACAGGTCATGAAGTGGATACATCACTTCGGTGTCGACAACTTCGACGACATGACCAATCTCGGCAAGGCCCTGAGGGAAAAGCTCAAGGCCCGCGCCGAGATTCGCGGTCCCGAGGTGGTCAGTGAGGACATTTCCAAGGACGGCACCCGCAAGTGGGTGGTGCGTGTCGCGTCCGGCAGCTGCGTGGAAACCGTGTACATTCCGCAGAACGGGCGGGGCACCCTCTGTGTATCCTCCCAGGCCGGCTGCGCGCTGGACTGCAGTTTCTGCTCCACCGGCAAGCAGGGCTTCAACAGCGACCTGACCGCCGCCGAGATCATCGGCCAGGTGTGGATCGCCAACAAGTCCTTCGGCACCGTACCGGCCAAGATCGACCGGGCGATCACCAACGTAGTGATGATGGGCATGGGCGAGCCCCTGCTCAACTTCGACAACGTGGTCGATGCCATGACGCTGATGATGGACGATCTGGGCTATGGCATTTCCAAGCGCAAGGTGACGCTCTCGACCTCGGGTGTGGTCCCGATGATCGAGAAGCTGGGTGAGGTGACCGACGTGGCCCTGGCCCTGTCGCTGCACGCGCCCAACGACGAGCTGCGCAATCAGCTGGTGCCGCTGAACAAGAAATACCCGCTCGCCGTGCTGCTGCCGGCGTGCAACAGATACATCGCCGGGCTGGGCGAAAAGCGCTACCTGACCATCGAGTACACCCTGCTCAAGGATGTGAACGACCAGCCGGAACATGCACAGCAGCTGATCGAGCTGCTGCGCGAAACACCCTGCAAGATCAACCTGATACCCTTCAATCCCTTCCCCTATTCCGGGTACGAGCGGCCAAGCAACAATGCCATCCGCCGCTTCCAGGACATGCTGCATAACGCCGGCTACAACGTGACCGTGCGTACCACCCGGGGGGATGATATCGATGCAGCCTGCGGACAGCTGGTCGGCCAGGTTATGGACAGAACCCGGCGCAGTGAACGCTACATCGCAGTACGCCAGCTTGCTGACGAGCAGCCTGGGGTGGTGCAGCCGACAAGTCGCAATTGACATCCAATCGAGGAACGAGCGTGATGAGAAAGCATTTTGTCGCCATCGGACTACTCAGCCTGTTGCTGGTCGGCTGTGTGACCACCACCGACCAGCCGCGTCGTCAGGCTGATCCTGTTGAAGCAAGGGATGCCTATATTCAGCTGGGTCTGGGCTATCTGCAGAAGGGCGAAACCGAACGGGCCAAGGCGCCCCTGCGCGAGGCCCTGAAACTGGACTCCCGCTCCGAGGCGGCTCATGTCGCGCTGGCCCTGGTCTTCCAGCAGGAAGGGGAGGTCAAGTCCGCCGAGCAGCATTTCCGCTCCGCTCTGGGCGTCGCCCCGAACAATGCGCGGATCCTGAACAACTACGGCGCCTTCCTCCTGGAACAGCAGCGTTACAGCGAGGCGCTGACCTATTTTACCAAGGCGTCGGAAGACACCTTCTATGGCGAGCGCTCTCGGGTGTTCGAGAACCTGGGTCTGACCTATCAGAAACTGGACCGGCCGGAGGAGGCGCGCGCGAGCTTCGAGCGGGCCCTGCGCCTGAACAGCCGTCAGCCCCTGGCCCTGCTCGAGATGGCTCGCATCGAATTCGAGAGCGAGAACTACGTGCCTGCCTGGAATTACTACCTTAGCTTCACCCAGTTGTCGGCGCAGAATGCCTCCAGCCTGTGGCTGGGCGTGCAGCTGGCCCGGCGCTTCAATGATCACAATCGTGCGGCCAGCTACGCGCTTCAGCTGCGGCGCCTGTACCCGGCAACGCCGGAAGCGCGGGCGCTGGCCGAGTCGGAGTCTGCCCGATGACTGTGGAAGAACTGGAAAACGCACAGATCAGCAACCCGGGTGAATTGCTGCGCCGCGAGCGTGAGCGTGTCGGTTTCAGTACCGAAGAGGTCGCCGCCCACCTGCACCTGTCGAAAACCACCCTCGGCTATCTGGAAGCAGGCCGCTTCGACCGCCTGCCCGGTGATACCTTCACCCGGGGTTACATCCGCACCTACGCGCGGCTGCTGAAACTCGATCCCGGCACTCTGGCCAGGCACTACGATCGCTATACCGGCAGTGAAGGCCGGGATACCCGGGTTACCAGTATCGGCAGCATAGAAGCGCCGCGGCGCATCGGCCGGGTGATCATGGGGATCAGTACTCTGGTGATTGTCGCCGGCATGCTGGCGCTGGGTCTGTGGTGGTGGAACGACAGCCGCCAGGCGCCGCTGCCCCCGGACTCGAACACGGTGCAGGACCTGCTCGAAGATGTGCAGGTAGACTCCATGGTGCTGCCGGAGAGCTTCCGGGAGCAGGGTGACAATGAAGCTGACGACAGCAGCCAGCTGCTGTCCGAGGATGCTGCGGCGCAGATCACCGAGCAGGAGCAGGCCGGGGACGAGCCGGCCGCCGAACCGGTGGCCGAAGCCGCCCCAGCCGGCGTGCCGGCCGAACCCGTCACCGCTGAGCCTGAGACCTCCGCTGCTGTCACCCAGCCGGCGGAGCAATCGCCCGCAGCATCGGGCAACGGCCTGGTCATCACTTTCTCGGCCAACTGCTGGGTCCAGGTCAGCGTCCCCGGCGGCCGCATCCTGCACAGCGGGCAGATGGGTCCCGGGCAGACTCTCAACATCGATCAGTCCGGTCCGCTGGATCTGGTCATAGGCGCAGCGGATGCGGTATCGACCATTGACTACAAGGGCCAGCCGGTGCAGCTCAATGCCAACCGTCAATCGGGTGTGGCACGCCTGCGCCTGGGCCAGTAAGAGGTATACATGCATCACGAATCCCCGGTGAAACGAAGAAAATCCCGCCAGATCCGCGTCGGCTCGGTTCTGGTTGGCGGCGATGCGCCCATCTCGGTGCAGAGCATGACCAACACCGACACCTGTGACGTCGCCGCCACCGTGGGGCAGATTCGTCAGCTGGAGGCGGTGGGAGCGGATATCGTGCGGGTATCGGTGCCGACCATGGAGGCGGCCGAAGCATTCGGCCAGATCCGTCAGCAGGTGAAGATCCCGCTGGTGGCCGATATCCACTTCGACTACAAGATTGCCCTGCGCGTCGCCGACCTGGGTGTCGACTGCCTGCGTATCAACCCCGGCAACATAGGTCGCGAGGACCGGATCCGTCAGGTGGTGGATGCGGCGCGGCATCACGGAATTCCGATCCGCATCGGCGTCAACGCCGGCTCCCTGGAAAAGGACCTGCAGAAGAAGTACGGCGAGCCGACCCCCGAGGCCCTGCTGGAATCGGCCCTGCGCCATGTCGAGCATTTCGACCGGCTCGATTTCCAGGACTTCAAGGTCAGCGTCAAGGCCTCCGACGTGTTCATGGCCGTCGGCGCCTACCGCCTGCTGGCCCAGCAGATCGAGCAGCCCCTGCACCTGGGCATCACCGAAGCCGGCGGCCTGCGGTCCGGTACCGTCAAATCCGCGGTGGGCCTGGGCATGCTGCTGGCCGAGGGCATCGGTGACACCATCCGCATCTCCCTGGCGGCGGACCCGGTGGAAGAGATCCGCGTCGGCTTCGACATTCTCAAGTCTCTGCGTCTGCGCTCGCGCGGCATCAACTTCATCGCCTGTCCCAGTTGCTCCCGGCAGAACTTCGACGTGGTCAAGACCATGAACGAGCTGGAGTCGCGCCTGGAGGACGTACTGGTACCCATGGACGTGGCCGTCATCGGCTGCGTGGTCAACGGACCGGGCGAAGCCAAGGAAGCCGATATCGGTCTGGCCGGCGGCTCGCCGAACAATCTGGTCTATGTGGATGGTGCGCCCAGCGAGAAAGTGACCAATGACAATCTGGTGGATCGGCTCGAGCGGCTGATCCGCGACAAGGTTGCCGCGAAGAAGGCCCAGGACGACAACACCATAGCCCGGGGCTGACAGCCTGAATTCGAAGGAAGTGCAATTTTGAAGAACCTGCAAGCCGTGCGCGGCATGAACGATATCCTGCCGGGCGACAGCGCACTGTGGCAGTATCTGGAGTCCACCGTGGCGCACCTGCTGGCCGGCTATGGCTACCAGCAGATCCGTCTGCCGATCGTCGAGCCCACCGAGCTGTTCAAGCGTTCCATCGGTGAGGTGACGGATATCGTCGAGAAGGAGATGTACACCTTTGCCGATCGCAATGGCGATTCGCTGACCCTGCGCCCCGAGGGCACCGCCGGTTGCGTGCGGGCCATGCTCGAGCACGGCCTGCTCGGCGGTGGCGTCAGCCACAAGGTCTGGTACACCGGGCCGATGTTCCGCCATGAGCGTCCGCAGAAGGGGCGTTACCGCCAGTTCCACCAGATCGGGGTGGAAGCCTTCAACCTGACCGGGCCGGACATCGACGCCGAGCTCATCGTGCTCAGCTGGCGTCTGTGGCAGCGTCTGGGCCTGGCCGAGGCGGTGACTCTGGAGCTGAACAGTCTGGGCACCAGCGAGGATCGTGCACGCTACCGCGAGGAGCTGGTGGCCTATCTGCGGGCCCGCTTCGACCAGCTCGACGAGGACAGCCAGCGCCGACTGGAAACCAATCCGTTGCGGGTACTCGACAGCAAGAACCCGGATACCCAGGCGCTGCTGGTGGATGCGCCTAAACTGGCCGATTACCTGAGCGACGATGCCCGCACCCACTTCGAGGGCCTGCGCGCCCTGCTGGATGCCGCCGGTGTTCCCTATGTGATCAACCCGCGTCTGGTGCGCGGGCTGGACTACTACGGCCTGACGGTTTTCGAATGGGTTACCGATCGTCTCGGCGCCCAGGGTACCGTCTGCGCCGGCGGCCGCTATGATGGGCTGGTCCAGCAACTGGGCGGCAAGCCCGCGCCCGCGGTGGGTTTCGCCATGGGCATGGAGCGTCTGCTGCTGCTGATCGAGACCCTTGGCAAGGTGCCCGCCGAACTGGCCCGCCAGGTGGATGTCTATCTGGTCACCCTGGGCGAGGGTACCCAGCAGGCCGCGCTCCGGCTGGCGGAACAGTTGCGTGATGCCTTGCCTGACCTGCGTCTGGTAGTGCATTGTGGCGGCGGCAGTTTCAAGAGCCAGTTCAAGAAGGCCGACAAGTCGGGCGCCCTGTATGCGCTGATCCTCGGCGAAGCCGAAGCCGCCGCCGGTCAGGTGGGGCTCAAGCCGCTGCGTGAGGATGGCGAGCAACTGAATCTGGCCTGGTCCGAGGTGCCGCAGCACCTGGCCAACCTGTTATAAATGACAACGAACAACAGCTGACGCGCCAAGAACGCGGTAGAAAGGAGAGCAGGGTGAGTTACCAGACGGAAGAAGAACAGATTGAACGCATCAAGGACGTCTGGCAGCGCCATGGTGCGCCGGTATTGACCGGTGTGGTGCTGGCACTGGCCGGGGTGTTCGGTTGGAATGCCTGGAACAACCACCAGGAGAACAAGGCCCTGAATGCCTCCGCCATCTATCAGAGCATGCTCGAAAGCGTGCTGCAGGATGACAGCGAGGCCAACCGCGCCCGCGGCGCCGAACTGGCAGAGCAACTGCGCAACGATTACGCCGGCACTACCTATGCAGCCTTTGCTGCACTGATGCAGGCGCGCCTGGCGGTCGAGGCGGAGGATTTCGCCGCCGCCGAGTCGCTCTTGCGCGAAGTGGTCGAGCAGGCCGATGACAAGGCGCTGCAGGAAATCGCCCGTCAGCGTCTGGCCCGGGTCCTGGGGCAGCTGGATCGTGCCGAGGAGGCGCTCGAGCTGTTCTCCGGCAGCGTATCCGGTGAACTGCTGGCCGGTCGCGAGGAAGTACGTGGTGACCTGCTGCAGAGTCTGGGTCGCACCGCGGATGCGCGGCAGGCCTACCAGGCAGCCCTGGAGGCGACCGGTGACCGCCGCAATCGCCCGCAGCTGCAGCTCAAACTTGATGATCTGGCGGAGGAAGCCTCTTGAAGCTGATTACCCAAACCTTCGCCGTCGGCCTGGCCGCGCTGCTGCTGGTCGGATGCGGGGGCTCCTCAAAGAAGGAGCAGCCGCCGGCCGAACTGGAAAAGATCGCCGCCGAAGTGGAACTGGAGCGGGTCTGGAAACGCAATATCGGAGTCGGTCAGGGCGAGCTGTATACCAACCTGCAGCCGGCACTGGATGGCCTGACGCTCTACGCCGCCGATGCCAATGGCCGGGTCGTGTCCATGGATCGGGATACCGGCAAGGTCAACTGGCAGGTCAAGCTCAAGGAGCCCCTGTCCGGTGCGGTAGGTGCTGGTGGCGGCCGGGTCATGGTCGGTACCCTCAACGGCGCCATGATCACTCTGGATGAGAATGACGGCAGTGAGCTGTGGCGTACCCAGGTCTCCAGTGAGGTGCTGGCACCGCCGCAGACCAACGGCGATATCGTCGTGGTGCAGAGCCAGGATGACAAACTGGTGGCCCTGGATATCAGTACCGGAGAGCAGCGCTGGATCTACGAGTCCAGCCTGCCGGTACTGACAGTGCGCGGTCACAGCACCCCAGTGGTCACTCTGCACCGGGTCTACGCCGGTCTGGCCAGCGGTCGGGTGGTCGCGCTGGATGCGCGCAACGGCCTGCCGGTATGGGAGCAGCGGATCGCGCAGCCCCAGGGCCGTTCTGAACTCGAGCGCATGGTGGACATCGATGGTCAGCTGCTGCTGGATGACGATACCCTCTACGCCGCTACCTACCAGGGCAGTCTGGTGGCGATCGACGCGGAGTCCGGTGGCATCCGCTGGCAGCGTCCGGCCTCCAGCCATGGCGGCCCGGCGGTCGGCTTCGGCAGTGTCTATCTGAGCCGGGCCGACGGCGGTGTCCAGGCCTACGACCAGAATCGTGCTACTCCGCTGTGGACCAACGAACAGCTGCTGCGTCGTCAACTGACCGCGCCTGTGGTCTTCAGCAGCTATGTCGCCGTGGCTGACTTCGAAGGTTACCTGCATCTGCTGGCGCAGACCGATGGACGTCTGGTCGGCCGGGTGCGGGTGGACAGCAAGGGCGTGCGGGCGACACCGATCTCCCGCAGCGGCACCCTGTATGTTTACGGGAATAGCGGCGATCTGGCGGCCTACCAGCTGCGCTGAGCCCGAAACAGGTTATAATTTGCGGCCGCTGTTCAATCCAGGAGCAGCGGCCTTTTTGTTTTTGTTACGCACCCGTGGTGCGCGGAGTAAGCATGGTTCCTGTTATTGCCCTGGTGGGGCGGCCGAACGTCGGCAAGTCCACACTCTTCAACCGTCTGACCAGAAGTCGGGACGCGATTGTGGCCGACATGCCCGGATTGACCCGGGACCGTCAGTACGGCGAAGCCGTCTGGCAGGGCAGGCCCTTTATCGTGGTGGATACCGGTGGCCTGACCGGCGACGAGAACGGTATCGACACCCTGATGGCCGGCCAGTCGCTGCAGGCCATCGAGGAGGCGGATGCCGTTCTCTTCCTCGTCGATGCCCGCGCCGGTCGCACCGCCGGTGACGAGATGATCGCCGAACACCTGCGCAAGCGTGACAAGCATACGTTTCTGATCGCCAACAAGATTGACGGGGCTGATCCGGACTCCATCATCGGCGAGTTCGCCCCCCTGGGGCTGGGCGCGCCCATCGGCATTGCCGCCGCCCACGGCCGCAATATCAACCCCATGCTCGAAGCCGTGCTGGTCGAGGGTGATATCCAGGCCCAGCCCGAGCTGGACGAAGAGGGCAATCCGATCGAGCGCCCGCCGGTAACGCCGATCGGCACCAGGATCGCGGTGATCGGCCGGCCCAACGTCGGCAAGTCGACCCTGGTCAACCGCATGCTCGGCGAGGAGCGGGTGGTGGTGTTTGACCAGGCCGGCACCACCCGGGACAGCATCTACATTCCCTACGAGCGCCATGGCAAGCCCTATACCCTGATCGACACCGCCGGTGTACGCCGCCGCGGCAAGGTGTTTGAGGCCATCGAGAAATTCTCGGTGATCAAGACCCTGCAGGCGATCCAGGACGCCAACGTGGTGATCTTCGTGGTCGACGCCCGCGAAGGCATAGTCGAGCAGGACCTGCATCTGCTGGGCTTCGTGTTGGAGGCCGGTCGTGCACTGGTCATTGCCATCAACAAGTGGGATGGCATGGAGCCCGGGGAGAAGGAGTACGTCAAGACCGAGCTGGAGCGGCGCCTGAGCTTCACCCAGTTTGCCGACCAGCACTTCATCTCGGCCCTGCACGGCAGCGGCGTCGGTCTGCTCTACAAGTCGGTGGACAAGGCCTACGACAGCGCCATGATGAAGATCCCCACCAAGCGCATGACCGAGGTGCTGGAAGCCGCGGTGGCCGAACACCAGCCGCCCCTGGTCAACGGCCGTCGTATCAAGCTGCGCTACGCGCACCTGGGGGGCTCCAATCCGCCGATCATCGTCATCCACGGCAATCAGGTCGATTCGGTACCGCGCTCCTATACGCGCTATCTGGAGAACGTCTATCGCAAGGTGTTCAAGCTGGCCGGTACGCCGGTGCGGGTCGAGTACAAGGGCAGCGACAACCCCTATGCGGAGAATAAGAACAAGCTTTCCGAGCGTCAGGTAAACAAGAAGCGGCGATTGATGAGTCACCACAAGAAGGCCGAGAAGAAGCGTCGCGACAAGAAGCGCTGACCCCGCGTCAGCCGGCAGCCGTCCCCCGGTGTGTGCGCCGCCGGGGGACGTGGCTCAGCCGAATATCCTGCTGATCATCCTGGCGGCAAAGCCGCGATCCAGGCTTTTCTTCACATAGGGTACGTAGTGCCTGTCCTCCCGCTTGATGTGATTGATCAGCCACAGTCCGAGATACACCCGCACCTCCCGGGCTACCCGCATGGGGTCGGCGCCGTCATCGATCTGCTTGAGGTAGCTGTGGGCCCTCTCCTTGAAGGATTCGTGTATTTTTGAATGGGCCTCCAGCATCGGATAGCCGGCCTTGGCCATCAGCGATTCCTCGAAGGTGTTGTGGGATATGGCGTAATGAACGAGCCCCCGGGCAACCTCCTCGACCCGGGAGGGATCCTCGGCCTGTATGGCTTCCTCCACCTGCTCCAGATAATCGAACAGCTGGCGGTGCTGCGAATCGATGATGTCTATCCCGGTCTCGAACTCCGGAGACCAGACCAATGAAAGTGTCATGAGAGGCTCCTGATATCCCTGTCCTGGCGTAACCCTGTCCCGGGGTTACGTTCTTGTTATGGCTTGTGCTATGGGTTATATAACCATATAAATTGAATGGAATTGATCCAGGTCAATCGGGCAGGGATATTGGACGCCGCCGGGGGGATTTGGTGCCGGACCCCTTCGCACCCGGGGCGGGTGCTCCTACATCGAAGGGGGGCTGCCTCTTTGGTAGGGTTGCCCGTTTGAAGGGGCATTTCCTGCCCGGCCCTTTCGCACCGGGGGCGGTGCTCGTACATTGAACGGGGTGCTGCCTCATTGGGGGTTGCTCCTACGAGGGTCATGTCGTGCCCCGGCCTTTCGCACCGGGACGGTGCTCCTACATTGAACGGTGCCGCCACGTTGGTAGGGTTGCTCCTACGGGGGTAATGTCGTGCCCGGTCCTTCGCACCCGGGGCGGTGCTCCTACATTGAACGGTGCCGCCACGTTGGTAGGGTTGCTCCTACGGGGGTAATGTCGTGCCCGGTCCTTCGCACCCGGGGCGGGTGCTCCTACGTCGAATGGGGTTGTCGCCGCTATGGTAGGGTTGCCCGCATGGGGGGGCATTTCGTGCTCGGGCCTTCGCACCCGGGGCGGTGCTCCTACATTGAACGGGGTGCGCCGCCTTATTGGTAGGGTTGGCCGTTCGCGTGCGATGCGGTTCCCGGGTATTGAACGGGCCGCCGCGTCCTCGGTAGGAGCACCCGCCCCGGGTGCGAATTGTTCCGAGCGATGGGATATCCTCTACTTGTACTCCACCAGCCAGGGACGCAGATATGTCCGATACCAAGCAACAGGCTTCATGGCATGCCTCCCCCCCGGAGGTGGTCGGGCGGCAGCTGGCCTCCGACAGCAGCGGACTGAGCAGTGAAGAGGCCGCCCGGCGCCTGGAAAGGTACGGGCCGAACCGTCTGGCCCCGCCGCGGCGCCGCGGCCCGCTGCTGCGGTTCGCCCTGCAATTCCATAATCTGCTGATCTACGTGATGCTGGCCGCGGCACTCATCACCGCGGTGCTCGGGCACTGGCTGGACACGGCGGTTCTGCTGGCCGCCGTACTGATCAACGGGATCATCGGCTTCATCCAGGAAGGTCGTGCCGAATCGGCGCTGGATTCCATCCGCTCCCTGCTGTCCAGCCGGGCCACGGTTCTGCGCGATGGTCGGCGGCAGGAGCTGGATGCCGCCGAACTGGTGCCCGGGGATGTGGTACTGCTGACCTCCGGAGACCGGGTGCCGGCGGATCTGCGGTTGTTCCAGGTCAACGACCTCAGGGTGGATGAAGCGGCGTTGACCGGGGAGTCGGTGCCGGTGGACAAGTCCGCTGAGACGGTAGGCCGGGATGCGCCATTGGGCGACCGATTCGGTATGGCCTATTCTGGCACCCTGGTGGTGTATGGGCAGGCCCGGGGCTGGGTGGTGGCCACGGGGGCGACCACTGAACTGGGCCGAATCAATCACATGCTGTCCGGTATCGACCAGCTGCGTACCCCGCTGATGCGCCAGGTCGATCATTTCGCCCGTATGCTGGCACTGGCGATTCTCGGTTTCTGCCTGGTGACCTTCCTGTTCGGCACCCTGATGCGTGGTTATGCCGCCGCCGACATGTTCATGATGGTGGTCGCCCTGGCCGCCTCCGCCATCCCCGAGGGACTGCCGGCGATTCTCACAGTAACCCTGGCGCTGGGCGTGCAGCGCATGGCCCGGCGCCATGCCATAGTGCGACATCTGCCTGCGGTCGAGACCCTGGGCTCGGTGACCGTGATCTGCTCCGACAAGACCGGTACCCTGACCCGCAACGAGATGACGGTCCAGCGGGTGATATGCAGTGATCAGGTGATCGAGGTCGATGGCGCGGGCTACGAGCCCCATGGTGGGTTCAGGATGGATGGACAGACACTGGAGCCCGCCGCGCGCTCGGAGCTGGTGATGGCGCTGCGGGCGGCGGTGCTGTGCAATGATGCCCGCCTGTTTCAGCAGCAGGACAGCTGGCAGATCGAGGGTGACCCCACCGAGGGAGCCCTGCTGGCGCTGGGCGCCAAGGCCGGGTACGAGCATCAGCAGCTGCAGCAGCAATGGCCGCGGCTGGGCTGCATTCCGTTCGAGTCGCAGCACAGGTTCATGGCAACCTGGCATCGCGATCCCGACGGTTCGCCCTGGATCTTCGTCAAGGGCGCACCCGAGCGCATTCTGGAGATGTGTGACGCGCAGCTGGCGGCCGACGGCAGGCAACCGCTGGATCCGGACTACTGGCGGCGCATGTCCAACGATCTGGCTGCCCGTGGCCTGCGCCTGCTGGCGATGGCCGGCAGGCAGGGCGAACCCGCGGGTGGGCAACTGGGTTTGGCTGATGTGCAGGGCGGCTTCGCCATGCTGGCCCTGGTCGGCATCATGGATCCGCCCCGGGAGGAGGCGATCCAGGCCGTGGCCGACTGTCAGGGCGCCGGCATCCGCGTGAAGATGATCACCGGCGACCATGCCGAGACGGCGCGGGCAGTGGGGGCGTTGCTGAATATCGGGGTCGGCAAGCCGGCCGTGACCGGCGCCGAACTGGCGCTGATGGACGAGACCGAGCTGCGCCGGGTGGTGCGGGAAGTGGACGTCTTCGCCCGGGCCAGCCCGGAACAGAAACTGCGTCTGGTCCAGGCCCTGCAGGAACTGGGCGAGGTAGTGGCGATGACCGGGGACGGCGTCAACGACGCCCCGGCGCTGAAACGAGCCGATGTCGGCATCGCCATGGGTCGCAAGGGCACGGAGGTTGCCCGTGAGGCGGCGGACATGGTGCTCACCGATGACAACTTCTCGACCATAGCCCGGGCCGTGCGCGAGGGGCGTGGGGTTTACGACAACCTGAGGAAATTCATCCTTTTCATGCTGCCGACCAACGGCGGCGAGTCCCTGGTGGTGCTGGCGGCCATCCTCTTCGGCCTGACCCTGCCGATGACGCCGGCGCAGGTGCTGTGGATCAACATGGTCACCGCCGGTGCTCTGGGGCTGGCACTGGCCTTCGAGCCGGCGGAGCCGGGCATCATGCGACGGCTGCCGCGACCACCGGGTCAGGCGCTGCTCAGCCCCTTCTTCATCTGGCGGGTATTGTTCATCTCGGTGCTGATGATGGCGGGCGCCCTGGGGCTGTTTCTCTGGGAGCTGGAGCAGGGGGTGGATGTCGCCACGGCCCGTACGGTGGCGGTCAACATGGTGGTGGTGGCGGAGATGTTCTACCTGTTCAACAGCCGGCATGTCCTCGGCCCGGTGCTCGGCCGCGAAGGCCTGCTGGGCAATCCCCATGTGCTGCTGGCGGTGACGGCTTGTGTCCTGCTGCAACTGCTCTACACCTACCTGCCCGCATTGCAGACCCTGTTCGGTTCGGCGGCACTGACCGGGGCTCAATGGCTGCGGATACTGGGGGCCGGATTACTGATATTCGTCGCTGCGGAACTGGAGAAGGCGGTCATGCGCGGGCTCCGTCGATCGGGGCGCCGTGCGGGGCAGGGCGCCTGATTGCAATCAAACCGCCGTGTTTGCTAGCTTATGCAACTGATTGCATATCCTGTTTCCCCTTCCTGATTCTGGAGTTCGCATGTCTCTGCCCGATCTGCTCAAGGGCCGCCTGTCCATTCCCGTGGTCGGCTCGCCGCTGTTCATCATTTCCAATCCCGATCTGGTGCTGGCGCAGTGCAAGGCGGGCGTGGTCGGCTCTTTCCCCTCGCTCAACGCCCGTCCAGTGGAGGTGTTCGAGCAGTGGCTGCAGCGCATCACCCGGGAGCTGGATGAATACAACCAGGCCAATCCCGACAAGCCGGCAGCACCCTTTGCGGTCAATCAGATAGTGCACAAGTCCAACGACCGGCTGCAGCAGGACCTGGAGCTGTGCGTCAAATACAAGGTGCCCATTGTCATTACCTCCCTGGGCGCCCGGGAGGATGTCAACGAGGCGGTGCATTCCTATGGCGGCATAGTGCTGCATGACGTGATCAACAACTTCTATGCCAGAAAGGCGATCGAAAAGGGAGCGGATGGCCTCATCGCCGTGGCTGCCGGTGCCGGTGGTCACGCCGGGACCCTGTCACCCTTTGCCTTGATCCATGAGATCCGTGAGTGGTTCGATGGCCCGCTGCTGCTGTCCGGTGCCATCTCCAATGGCAACGCGATTCTGGCCGCGCAGGCGGCGGGCGCCGATCTGGCCTATATCGGCTCGGCCTTCATTGCCACCGAGGAAGCCAACGCCGCGCAGGCCTACAAGGACATGATCGTCGAGAGTACCGCCTCGGATATCGTCTATTCGAACCTGTTCACCGGCGTGCACGGCAACTATCTGCGCCAGAGCATCGTCAACAGCGGTCTGGACCCGGAAGCCTTGCCCGAGTCCGATCCGTCAAAGATGAACTTCGGCTCCGGCGGCAATACCAAGGCCAAGGCCTGGAAGGACATCTGGGGCGCCGGGCAGGGGGTGGGCGCGGTGAAGAAGGTGGTGCCGGCAGCCGATCTGATTGCCCGTCTGCAGCGCGAGTATCAGGCGGCTCGGGAGCGGCTGGCTGCTCTGTAACTGCTTTGCGTTACGCGAGCGGTGCGCGCAGGGCTGCCTTCCATCTCGATCAGCGCTGGCGAGATGGAAGACAACTGTGAAGGCTATGGGCACCCTCGGAAACCGCTTCGCGCGGCTATGTTCCGCTTTTACATCCATGCTACCATTCGTCAAACCGGCCTTGCCATCATCCTGTCAAGGCTTGTAACGCCCAGGCACGTCTGAGTAGTATCGCTACCCTCGCAGAGCATGCCTGCCCGGTAGGCATCTCAGGTCCAGCTTGGCCTAAGGCGCACAAAAGGCAGTATGATGATCTTCCAGGATAAAAATGAGTTCGATTGCTGAGCCAAACAGGTCAAGAACCGCCATCCTGCTATGCACTCATAATGGTGAAGCCTTTCTGAAAGAACAGCTGGACTCTTACGCAGAGCAGACCTGGAAGAACTGGTTTCTGATTGTATCTGACGATCAATCCAGCGATCGAACTTGCGATATTCTTGATGATTATCAACAACGGTGGTCTCCTGGGCGGGTTCAGGTTGTCACCGGTCCGGCCAGAGGTTATGTGGAGAACTTCATGGCGGTGACGCGCCTTGCCCAGGGCCAGGCAGAGTTTTACGCATGGTCGGATCAGGATGACATCTGGCATGCCGATAAGCTTGAGCGCGCCCTGCGATGGCTGGAGAGTGTTCCACCGCATACACCAGCGCTCTATTGCGGGCGCACTCAACTGGTCAGTCCAGACAACCGGGACATTGGTATGTCCATGTTATTTGGCAGGGAACCATGTTTTGCCAATGCTCTGATGCAGAACATAGGCGGTGGCAACACCATGGTGTTCAATCAGGCGGCGTGCCGGCTTCTGGCTGAAACGTCCATAGATACAGTCGTGGTATCGCATGACTGGTGGGCGTATATCATTATCTCTGGCTGCGGAGGGCAGGTGTATTACGACCCGCTGCCAAGTGTGCGTTACCGACAACATAAGGATAATCTCATCGGTGCGAACAACTCATGGCCTGCGCGGCTTGCGCGAATTCACCAGATGTTCAAGGGTCGTTACAAGGACTGGAATAGTCTTAATATTCAGGCGTTGGGCGAACACCAGGCCAGGCTGACCAGTAGAAACCTCAGGACTCTCAAACTGTTTGCGAGCGCTCGCCAGCGTCTGTTGCCCATGCGTCTGCTACTGCTCAAACGCAGCGGCGTATACCGACAAACGCTGATGGATAATATTGGGCTGGTGCTGGCTGCTATTTTTCGGAAAATCTGATTGTGAGCATACTTGTAACTGGTGGTGCCGGTTTTATTGGCAGTAATTTTGTACTCGACTGGCTTAAGCACCATGATGAACCTGTCATCAACCTCGATAAACTTACTTACGCAGGTAACCTGGAAAATCTTGCCAGCCTGAAAAATGATAGTCGTCACATATTCGTGCAGGGGGATATTGCTGATCAGCGCCAGATTGATCGTCTGCTCGAGCAGTACCAGCCGCGGGCGCTTATCAACTTTGCGGCTGAAAGCCATGTGGACCGCTCCATCCATGGCCCCAGAGATTTCATTCAGACCAACATCATGGGCACCTTTACCCTTTTGGATTCGGCGCGCGGCTACTGGAGTCGTCTGGATGGACCACGGCGGCAGGAGTTTCGCTTTTTGCATGTGAGCACTGATGAGGTTTATGGCTCGCTGGAGCCCGGCGAGCCGGCTTTTTCGGAAACCCATCGATATGAGCCCAATAGTCCTTACTCCGCGAGCAAGGCTGCCAGCGATCACCTCGTCCGTGCCTGGTACCACACCTACGGGTTGCCGGTGCTGACTACCAACTGCAGCAATAACTATGGGCCTTACCATTTCCCGGAAAAGCTTATTCCTCTATTGATCGTTAATGCGCTGGCCGGTAGGCCTTTACCTGTCTATGGTGACGGACGGCAAGTGCGTGACTGGCTATATGTCACGGACCACTGCAGCGCGATCCGCCGGGTCCTGGAGGCTGGCATTCCTGGCGAGGTATATAACGTCGGTGGCTGGAACGAAAAAACCAATCTGGAAGTCGTTCACAATGTCTGTAATTTGCTTGATGAACTGTGTCCCAGAGCAGATGAGGGCAGTTATATTCAGCAAATTACCCATGTGGCCGATCGACCGGGACATGATCGCCGTTATGCCATTGATGCCCGCAAGCTCGAACGAGAGTTGGGTTGGACGCCTGCCGAAACCTTCGAAACCGGTATTCGCAAAACCATCCTCTGGTATCTGGATAACCCCCAATGGGTCGAGCGTGTCCAAAGCGGTGCCTACCGAGACTGGGTAAGTCAGAATTATGAGGGGCGAGTGTGAAAATTCTTCTGACCGGCAGAAATGGTCAGCTGGGATTTGAGCTGCGCCGTGCTCTGGCCCCGCTGGCAGAAGTGATTGCGCTCGACTCGCAGGCATGCAACCTGGCCAGCCCGCATGCGATCCGTCATTGGGTACGTGAAATACGGCCGGCAATCATCGTCAATGCAGCGGCCTATACCTCGGTAGATAAAGCTGAAAGTGAACCGCAGCGGGCGCATGCCATCAACGCTGAAGGGCCGGGTGCTCTCGCTGAAGAAGCGGCAAGCCTTGGTGCTCTCATCGTGCACTACTCCACCGACTATGTATTTGATGGCGGCAAAGTGGAGGGTGAGTACAGTGAAATCGACACACCTGCCCCGCTGAATATATATGGCGCCAGCAAATTGGCAGGTGAGCAGGCTGTTGCCAGGGCCAATCCGCGGCACCTGATTCTGCGCACCAGCTGGGTAGTCGGTACTCATGGCCATAACTTCGCCAAAACCATGTTGCGCTTGGCTGCTGAGAAGCGGCAGCTTGATATAGTATCTGATCAATGGGGAGCCCCGACTTCTGCCGCGTTGCTGGCTGATATCACGGCTCATTTGCTGCGCCAATACAGCCAGGGCGCCCCTCGCAATTTTCCTTATGGTCTTTATCATCTGACAGCCAGTGGAGAGACCAACTGGCATCAGTACGCAAGTCACATCATTGAGTATGCGCGAGCCGCCGGCAAACCTATACAAGTGGCTGCTGATGCCATTCGGCCGATAGCCACCAGTGGCTACCCCACACCTGCCAGACGCCCACTGAACTCCCGCCTGTCCACCAGGAAATTGCAGGAAACCTTCAATGTGTGCCTGCCCGATTGGACCGAAGGTGTGGACCACATTCTGGAACAACTGATATGAACACTGCTGCTCCCAAGCCCCGCAAGGGCATTATTCTTGCGGGTGGCTCCGGCACCCGTCTGCATCCGGCGACACTGTCCATCAGCAAACAACTGCTACCGGTATTTGACAAGCCGATGATCTATTATCCGCTCAGCACACTGATGTTGGCAGGCATTCGCGACATTCTGATTATCAGCACCCCTCAGGATACTCCGCGTTTTGAGCAGTTGCTGGGTGATGGTCAGCAATGGGGGCTGAATCTCAGCTACGCGATACAACCGTCCCCGGACGGCCTGGCCCAGGCATTCCTGATTGCTGAGGAGTTTCTTGGAGGACATCCCAGCGCACTGGTGCTGGGCGATAATATCTTCTATGGGCACGATTTTCAGCTGTTGTTGGACAACGCCATGGCCCGCGCAGAAGGCGCCAGTATCTTCGCCTATCACGTCCACGACCCTGAACGCTACGGGGTGGCTGAGTTCGATCAACAGGGTAGAGTGCTCAGCTTGGAAGAAAAACCTGCGCAGCCCAAATCCAGTTACGCCGTCACCGGTCTGTATTTTTACGACCACCATGTGGTAGAGCTGGCCAGGCAAGTCAAGCCGTCCGTTCGGGGTGAGCTGGAAATAACCGATCTCAATCGTCTCTATCTGGAGCAGGGTAACCTCAATGTGGAGATCATGGGGCGAGGCTACGCCTGGCTGGATACCGGTACTCACGAGTCCCTGCTTGATGCCAGCAAGTTCATCGCTACCCTGGAGCAGCGCCAGGGCCTGAAGGTATCCTGTCCAGAAGAAATTGCCTACCGTAAGGGCTGGATCAGCGCCGGCCAGCTGCAGCAGTTGGCTCAGCCTCTGCTCAAAAACGGCTATGGGCAGTACCTGCAGCGGATTGTCCACGAGAAGCTCATGGGTTAACTGCTTTCCGCAAAAATCAACTATACTCGGCCGTCCGCAAGAATCAGTGTCTCAGCAAGGATCGCTCCCGCGTGATCACTCACCTTCAGTATCGGCTTGAACCATGGCTGCAACGCCTGAGACGCCCGCGCCGCTTCTATCGGGGCGGGCGTTGGCATGAGCATGGCACTAGCAGCCTTTTTGCTGAGCAGGTGATTGGTCGCGACTGGTGCCAGTACCTGTGTCTGGACCTGCGCCACCTGCCTGCGGGCAAGCGAGCGGACGCTCTCAAGTATCAGATCGCCAGCCGCAGCCCCTGGCCTGAACCGTGCTATCAGGTCGCCTGGCATCAGGGGTATGCACAGCTCTGGTTCTGGCCCGCTCCGCCAGACAGTCCTCCGGGTATTGCTGCTCATGCTGAGCCGGTTTTCTGGCAGCAACCCGGTTCGGATGGTATCTACCTCTACCAGTGCGCCCAGGGATATGACCTGCAGTGCTGGCATCAGGGTCGCCTGCGGGGGAGTCAATGGTATGCGAGCGCCCCGAGCCACGTCCAGCAGCAATGGTTCGTCCGATCCCAGGGCTTGCCTCCCGCAGCCGCTGTAGAGCCGCAACAACCGCAGTTGCTGGCTCAGCCGTGGCCCGCTGTGCGTGTCAGCCCCCTGCAAGGCCTGGCGCAGCAGCCGGGCGGTGTTCTGCGTTGGGCTGCCTTTGGTTTTGTTCTGTTGGTCAGCTTGCAGCTGACCGCTCTTGCACAATGGCATTGGCAGGCCAGCAGCTATCAGAAGCAACATGATGAGCTGGAGCAGCAACTGGGCGAAGTGTTGGACCAGCGCGCCCGCGCCCGTGAGGCTGCAAGTCAGTACCGGCGATTGACACCCTTGCTTGACGGTGTTGACCCCCTGCACGTCCAGCAGTTGATTACCGAGCGCCTGGCTACGGTAGCCGAGTTCGAGGTTATCAATTGGTCGCGTCAGGATCTTCACGCAGAGATCACCATTGAAACCTCCAGTGACAGCACGCTGAGCATGGTCAACGCCTTGCGTGGGGAGGGTGTGCGGGATGTTCAGGCACAGCCCGGCCCGCGCGCCAACCAGTACCGTCTCACGGTGCAGTTACAGCCGCCGCTACCCTGGCCCGAGGGGGTTGCTCATGAAGACTGATCTGCAGCGCCAATGGCGCCAGCTCCGTCAGCAATGGCAGGCCAACCCGCGCCTGCGGCTTCTTGCTGCCGTGGTTGTGTTGATCCTGTTGTTCAGCGTGCTGCAGCATCTGCATCAAATACAGAGTCAGGCCCGCCAGGACGCCCAGCGGCAATGGCAGCGTCTGGGCGATGTGCAGCAACTCAGCCAGGAGCAACATTGGCAGCAGCATGCCGAACAGACGCAGGCCGCATTGCAGGAGCTCAAACAGCAACTCTGGCATGCCGCCAGCGAAGGCCAGGCGCAGGCTCAACTGCGAGACCTGCTGCAGCAGGCGCTCAACCGTCATGGTTTGAGTGCCATACGCATCAACGTCACCAGCTTGCTGAACGAGCAGGGCGATCTTCTTCAGGTGCGGGCCGACGTCAATGGTGACTACCAGCCCGGCGCCTGGCAGGACCTGATGCACGACCTTGCTCAACATACTCCCCGGCTGATCATCGAACACGATAGCGTCAATCGTACCAATGCAAGGCGCCATCTTTACCGGATCGGGCTGCATGCATGGTTCATCATCGGCGAGGAGTCCTGATGTTGCCCATTGACAGACTCAAGTCCCTTGTCGTGCCCCTGCTGGTGCTTGTGGGGGTCAATCTGGTTGCGGTGGCCTGGCGGGCCATTCCGCCGCAAAATGAGCTGGTCGCCCAGGATGCCAGCTGGGAGGCTCTGGAGCCGCTGGCGGCCGGCGCCGACGTCCGGCATCAACTGTTGCAGGGTGGGCAGTGGGGGCAGCCCGTCGAGAAGCCCGCCGATCAGGATGCAGCCGCTGACGCTGAAAGCAAAGGCGCGGCTGGCTCTTCTGAAGCTGCCGTACAAGCGCTTAGCAAGCACATCCAGCGCCAGCTGCAGGGCATCATCCGACGTGGTGGCTGGGTCCTGCTTTTTGCCCAACCGACAGAAACCGACGGGAACCCACCGTTGCCGCTGGAGTTGCGCAGCGGTGATGTGCTACCCGACACCCCTTGGCAGATCGGCCAGATCTGGGCTGACCGCGTCCAATTAGTGCAACAGGGACACGACCCCCTCATCGTGCCGTTGTACCCCGTAGCTGAATCCGTCACGGAGCCATAGTCATATGTTCATAACACCAAGCCTCAGCTTGCGTCCCATTGCTCGCAGCCTGCAGCTTATCCGTTCGGCTGGCTCAAGCCCCTTGCCGGGGTTGGCTCTGGTCATGCTGCTGGGGGCAGGACTCAGCGCCTGCTCCCTGCTCACTCCTCAGGATCTGCAGCCACCAGCGCCTATGCAACTTCCGAAAGATCTGGGAGCGGACGACAGCCAGGGGCAGCTTGCCCAGGAAGAGATGGGCGAGCCGGAGAAGCCAGCCAGATTCAGCCGCGGGCCAACGGTGAAGCCCACACAGGGCACCGCAATCAGGCCGGCACCCGATCAGCTGTTCCCCGAGGACGGCGTCGAGGATATTCTGCTCAATGTCAGCAACTTGCCACTCTCCGCCTTTATCAACGAAGTGTTCGGCAACATCCTGGGGTTGGATTTCCAGATTGATCCGCAACTTTCCGAGAAGAATGATCTGGTAACAGTGCGAATCAGTTCGCCGCGTAACAAGGCTTACGTATATCAACTGGGCCGTGAAATTCTCAACAGCTACGGGGTCAATCTGGTGCGTAGCGACGAGTACCTGCGGTTTGTTATTGGGCGTGGCACGGCCAGCGAAGAGCCGCCACTGCTGCTGACCGGTGCAGCCCTGCCGAACGTGCCGGAAAGCCATCGGCCGGTTGTCTATATTCGCAGCCTGGAGGCAATCAGCCCGGCTGATGCCTACGCCATGCTGCGTTCCATCTTCAGTGAGCAGCGGGAGCTGACCATCGAGCGCGAGAACCGGATCAATGCTGTTCGGCTGCAAGGCCCCTCCAGCGCGGTTCAGCAAGCCAGTGAGGTGCTTAACAGTCTTGATCAGCCGTTGTTACGCGGCGCGAATGTGTTGCGCATCAACCCTGAGTTCACCCCCGCCAAGGATATGGCTGAACGCCTGACCCAGACGCTGGGTGCTCAAGGTTATGATATCGGGACTTCCGGTAATAATATCCAGTTGGTAGCCATCGATAACCTGGGTGCTCTCTTTGTCTTTGCGCCAACCCAGGAGCTGCTGGGTATCGTGCGCCGGTGGGCTCAGGAACTGGATCAGGTGCCGCCCGCCAGTGCAACCGGTGAATCCAATGTCTACTGGTACGCAGTCAGGAACACCCCCGCGCAGGAGCTGGCCCAGACGCTCAACTCGATTCTCAGTGGCGGTGCCGGCCCGGGCTTGAGCGAGAGCGCCGACGATCGCCGTCTGCAGGGGCGCAGCGATGAGCAGGCGGGCAGTCAGGGTAACAGCGCGCAAACCGCTGCGGTCAGAAGCAATATCACCTCCCAGGGCAGCTTCGTGGTGAACGAGGCGCGTAACATGCTCCTTTTCCGTGGCGCGCCGGGTGAATGGCAGCGGATGCTGCCGCTTATCCGCGAGCTGGACGTGGCGCCTGATCAGGTGCTGGTGGAGGTCATAGTGGCGGAGGTTACCCTTACCGATACCTTCAGCTTCGGTGTGGAGTGGGCGCTGAACGAGATATCCGCCGCGGGCGCCAAGGGGGCGGTAAGTAACGTCTTTGGAGATGGAGCCCCCGGGAGTGGGCTGGGTGCTGGCGGGCTGGTGTGGACCTCCATCAGTGGTTCGGGAAATACCCGTATTGCCCTCAATGCTTTCGCCAGCAGCAACCAGGTCAATATTCTCCAGACCCCTCGCATTCTTGTGCGCAGTGGCGAGTCGGCTTCCGTCACCGTGGGTAACGAGGTGCCGATAATCAGCCGGCAGAGCACCGGGTCCGATACTGTGGATGGTAACAGCTCCATTCTTCAGGAAATACAGTTCCGCAAGACGGGGGTGCAGCTGACCGTGCTGCCCCGGGTTTACTCCGACGGGCGTATCGACCTGGAGATCCAGCAGGAGGTCAGTCAGGCGCAGCCCAACACCACGAGCACCATCGACTCGCCCATGATCCTGACCCGTAACGTGGATACGCGTCTGAGTCTGCAGGACGGCGGCTCAGTGTTGCTGGGCGGTTTGATCTCCACCAACCAGAGCAAAGGGGATTCCCGAACGCCCTGGCTGGGTGACCTGCCCGTACTGGGGCATCTCTTCCGTATGGATAACACCAATGCGGAACGCACGGAGCTGATGGTGATGGTAGTGCCTTATCGCGTACGCAATTCGGACCAGGCGGAAGCGATAAGCAGCGCGTTCCGCGACCAGCTGCGCCTGTTGAATCAGGACAATACGCAACAATATCCGTTGTACAAGGGCGCGATCCAGAAATGAACCACTACGGCTATCAACGCGCATGGGAAGGCGGCTCCTGGCGGCTCCTAAGCGTAACGTCCGCTGAGAGTGCCCCCGTAACAGAAGCAGCTGACAGGAGTGTGACGCTGCCCAGCTCCTCCAAAAAATCAGGAAAGCTCTTGCACAGGGGCAAAATCTCATTATGATGTTCACCATCAGGATATAGAAGAACTAACAGGGTTACGGAAATACTGAGAACAACAGGATTCTGGCGTGAGTGCGGTTGGCAGTATCGAAGCACCTTTCAAACGACAAATCCTCTATATTCGCAGGGCCTGATCTCGGTCAGGCTTTGCGTTTCCTAGGGGTCTACGGACCAAAAGACGTAAATTTACGCAAGTCAATAAAGGAAGACATAATGAAAGTTAACTCTCTGCTGATGAAGACCGCACTGGCCGCCGCTGTGGCGTCTGTGTCTTTTGGTGCGACTGCAGCTACATTTAATCTGGATGTCCCTGCGCCGACTACCTTGGCAAATGAAATTTTTGGTAACGGTTCGGAAACTACCATTGTTCAGCTGCCGACCATCGGCTTCGATGCCGCTACCAACGGCGGTGACCTGGCTGGTGAGGTGTCCGTTGCAGGTCAGTCCACCATTAAGCTGACTCTGGGCGGCGCTACCATTTTTGGTGAAGTGTACGACGATCCGGCTGCTTGGGCTTCGCAAAACATTAACATTACTGTTGGCGGAACCCCCCTGGACGCAACTAACGCAACTGTTAGCGCCGGTGGTACCAACAATGATAACCAGATCACCATTACTCTGACCGCTGCTGGTCTGGCGCTGGACGATATCAAGATCTCTGGTTTGAAAGTTCAACAGCTGAAGTCTTCTCTGGAGCGCCAAGGCGACCGGCAGGTGCGCACTGTTAATGCTTCCTTGGAAGTGCGTCAGGATAACAGCCTCGCGACCAGCCCTGTTGATAACGCTGGCCCGACTGTGGTCATCCAGTCTATCGACGGTGTCATTCTGAATGGTGCGCCGACCGGCTATACTGCCGCTAAACCGAATCGTGCACGCATTAACGTGGCTGATGGTCAGCTTCTGTTCACCGCCAGCACCGGCGTAGCTTCCGCTGCCGATTTCAACTCCCCTGGCGTTAACGTTATTAATCTGGGTACTCTGACCATTGATCGCAACAATCAGGGGTATGCTGCTGCCTTTGCACGCGATGCAGGCAAAGAAGATGGCACTCTGTTTGATTTCACCGGTGGTGACGAAATCAGCTTGGTTCTGAGCTCCGCCGGCGGCGTGGATCTGCGTCCCTACGGTACCTTCCAGCTGCAAGATACCACCTCTACCGGCTATACTGGTGTTGCGTGTGACGGAAGTGGTGCCATCTCTGGTTCAGGATCTGCTACTGCAGCTGCCCCGGGTGTAGTGGATATCACTTTTAACAACACTGCTGTTCTGGCGAAGCCGCACAACCTCTGTGCTGTTAAGCCCGCTGCCAACACTGCGGTTCTGCCGGAGGTTTCCCTGTCTGCGGAGCTGAACGTTGACTACTTCAGCGCTCGCTACACCGAATCCCGCGATGTGCTGGATATGGAGCGTGTGCTGCGTAACGGCTGTCAGGTAACTCTGTTCAACCTGCCGAACGTTAACGCTGCCGATAACGCCTTCATCCGCTTCACCAACACCTCCAACTTGGAAGGTCAGGTTAACGCCTATGTTTGGACTGAAGATGGCGAGCAAGTTGACGTAGGTGCTGAGGTGCTGAGCAACCTGGACGCACACGCTACTGCGGTGTTCCACACTAACGCTGGCCAGTCCACTGGCGTATACCTGGGCGACGTTCTGCCTGAGTTCGCTGAAACTTCCGGCCGCAGCCGCATCGTTCTGCAAGGCGCCTTCCCGAGCTGTGAAGCCCTGGGCCTGGTACGCAGCAGCAACGGTACTCTGGTTAACATGACCTCCACCACTTACAGTGATGGCATCAACGGTCTGGAAGAGAACGGTACTTCCAACACCACCAACTAAGTTGGCGAGTGATGTAAGTCATCTCAGGGTCTAACCCGCAGAAAAGGCTCCGCAAGGAGCCTTTTCTGTTTATATGGCGTATCTATTTCCACAGTCAGGCCCTTGCCGCTCGGCCAAGATATTGATGCTCCTGGCTTTATATTTCCCCGTCCGGCCTCTTTTGCTAGAATCCGGGCCCCACGAAATGTCCTTTTACCGGAGGTGGCATGCGTCATCTTGTACTTTTATTGTCTGCGTTCTGGCTGGCTGCCTGTACTCAGACGGCAAGCATTGATACCGCGCAAACGGAGAGTCCTGCTGCTGAGACTGCCCGTGACTTTGTAGAGGGTCGGGATTATCGCCGGCTGGAGCAAAGCATCGAGGGTGCTCCGGACGTCATTGAACTGTTCTACTATGGCTGTCGCGCCTGTTACCACCTTACTGATGAGCTGGATGACTGGAGCCGCAGCAACAACATCAGTCTGAGCCTGGTGCCAGCCCACGGCCAGGACCATCTGGTGGACGGCGCGCGCCTGTTCCATACGCTTGGCGTGTTGGGGCGTCTTGATCTGCATCGGGATGCCTATGTGCTGTTCCAGCAGCCCAGTGAGCTGGACGGCGCAGATCGCATCAACGCCCTGCTTGACGAGCGGGGTATCGCCCGTGAGGACTTCTGGAATACCTGGGGGAGCGATGCGGTGAATCAGCGTCTGGCAGGCTCTTATCAGCTGACCTCGCTGGCTGGGGTGCAGTCCACGCCGTCGTTTATCGTCCAGGGGAAGTATGTTGTTGAGTTCGGCGTAATCGATGGCAGCGAAGGTCTGTTATCCTTACTTGAGCACCTGGTCAAGGCAGGAGAATGACAACCTCAACCCCGGGGTTGGGCAATCTGCAGATCGTCTTCGTCATTCAGGCGGGTGAGCTGGAGCTCAAGGCGCTGCTGCTGGCCAGCAGTCTGAGGCAGGAGCTGGGGGAGGCGGTGCGCCTTGTGGCGGCATGCCCCCAGCACGCAGACTGGGGCGAGCTGGATGCAGCAACCCGCGCCGTGCTGCGCGAGCTGAACGTCGAGCTGATCGCTTTTGAGCCGACCTTTGCACCTGGATATCCCATTGGCAATAAAATCGATGCCCTCGCCTTGCTGGCGGATGGCAGGCCGTCCGTATTTCTCGATTCAGATATGCTGTGCCTCGGCGCCTTCGCCATGGACGAGCTGCTGGGGCAGGGCGCGGAGAAACAATTGACGTTGGCGGCCAAACCTGCCGATCTGAGGACCTGGGGGAGTGAGGCGCAATGGCAGTGTCTGTACCAGGGTCTGGGGCTGCCGCCTTCTCCGCAGCGGGTGTATTGCACGGTGGATGGCGCGCTAAGCCGGCCCTACTATAACGCCGGTCTTGTTGCCACTTACCAGCCTGCACAGCTGGCGGGGTTATGGCGTGAACAATGTCAGCGCATTCAGGCGCTGGCCCCTGCGCCTGAGCCGTTATACCCCTGGTTGGATCAGATCGGGCTGGCAGTGTGTGCGCAGTATCATGTCGCGCGCCGGGTCAGCCTGGGGGAGCGCTGGAATTTCCCGGCCCATCTGCGGGCCTTGCCCGAGTCCGGCAAGCCCAGGTTGTGCCATTATCACCATCCGGGGGTCATTCTGCGGGAGCCGCAGCTGCTGCTCAGGGCTCGGCAAGCGGCAGCGCGCTATCCACGGATCAAGCAATTGATGCGTGACCTTCCCGCCTGGCAGCCGCTGTTGCGACCGCGAATGCCACAGTTGCGACCGAAAAGCCTCAAGGGGCGGGATTTTCTTGTTACCGGCATCCCTCGCAGCGGCACCAGTCTGCTCTGCAAGCTGTTGAGTAAACAGCCCAACTGGCTGATCCTCAACGAGCCTTCCGAGGCCATCCCTTACCTGCAGGAGCGGACAGACGCCAGTGGTATTGCACTGCTGCATCGCCAATACCGGGAGCGGGTGCTTCTCGGGCAGCCCATCGAGAACAAGGTTCGTGGCGATGAGCTGATCGAGGATACCGCCCTGGGTGATGAGCGTCAGCTCTATCATCCGGCCGTGCGGGGTCGCCATTTCCGCATGGGGAGCAAGAACACGCTGGCCTATATGGCAAGCCTGAGCCATCTGCAGCGGTTGAACTGGCCTGTCGTGGCCATGGTTCGCCACCCGTTGGACAGCCTCGGCTCCTGGGAGAGTACGTTCAATCATCTACGCGAAGCCATTCCTGATCAGCTGCCACTGACCCACCCGGAGTTCTACGGCTGGGCCGGCTGGCAGCGAGCAGCTCTGGCTGAAATGGCTGACCAGACGGACGCTGCCCTGCGGCGAGTTCTGCTATGGCGGTTATTGGCACAGACATTACTTGCTCAGCCAGGTATTCATCTCTGGTTTTACGAGGCGTTCGTGGTGGCTCCCCGCGACCATATTCGCCAGTTACGCCGGAGCCTTGGCGCACCCGCAGGCGGGCCGCGCATAGAGCCATTGAAGCGCCGGCAGCGGGAGCATAATGGCCCCCACCGGGAGCTGCTTGGTGATCTTTGTGGTCCCGAGCTGAAAGAGATGGGTTACCACCTGTGACATCGAGAAGAGCATGAGCGACAAGATTTTTGGTATCGGCTTTCATAAAACGGGTACCAAGTCCCTTGCAGCGGCTTTGACGCAATTAGGGTATCGGGTACATGGGCCGGGTTGGACACGTGATGCGCAAACGTGTGCCAGCCAGGACAGCCTGTTACGCGCTGCGTTGGCCGTGATTGATGATTACGACGCATTTCAGGACAACCCCTGGCCGGTGTTGTGGCGTGATCTGGTTGAGATGTTTCCACAAGCGCGTTTCATATTGACCTTGCGTGATCCCCAGGTCTGGCTCGACAGTGCCTGCCGCTATTTCGGTGCCGAGACCACCCCCATGCGCGCGCTCATTTACGGCCCGGATGCAGCCAGCCCGTTGAATAATGAACAGCGTTATCTGGAACGATACGAGCAACACAACCGGGACGTGATGGCGTACTTTGCAGGCCGTGAAAACTTTCTCGCCCTCGACGTGGCCAGCAGGGATGCGCACAATCGGCTGCGTCTCTTTCTCGGGCACAGTGCCACCGACCAGCCATTCCCTCATCTTAATCAGAACAGCTGATGGGGCAGGGCGCTCTGCAGCGGTACTGCGCTGGAGCGGAGCGGGTTGTTGCGACAGAGGGCAGCTGTTTGTCCCCCGGTAATTTGCTAAAGTGCGGGCCATTTCAACTCCTTTGAATACAGGTGCTTCATGACGCAGGAAGCGGCTTTGTTAGGGCAGATCTTGCTGGCACAGGGCGCGATCAATGCGCGGGATCTGGACAAGGCATTGGTTGCACAGAAGCAGATGGGCGGGCGCCTGGGTGCGTTGTTGATGCGCGCAGGTGCTTTATCTGAAACCCAGCTGCTTCAGGCCTTGCAGACCCAGCTGCAGCTTCCGCTGCTGGATGTAGATATTCCGGCACCGGGCCCCGAACAACTGAAGGCTGCGATAGAGCAGACGGGCATCGATGTAGGTTGGTTACTGCAGAACGAGGCGGTGCTCTGGCTGCACGATGACCAGTTGTATTGCCTGGCTGAGGACCCTTTCTCCCCGCTGCTCAATGAGTGGATGCTTCGCCAGATACCTCAGCAGGTCCAGTTTGTACTGGCCCGGCGGCACCAGCTGGAGGCAGCTCTGGTTGGCCTGAGAGGTCTGTGGCAGGAGCAGCAGGAAGACATTCCTGATGCTCAGGACGTGCGTCAGCTCCGTGAACTGGCTGAAGAGGCTCCGGTAGTGGAGCTGGTAAATAATATCTTTTCGATGGCCCTGGAAGAACGTGCTTCGGATATTCATATCGAGCCGGAGCCGGAGACATTCGAGGTCCGCTACCGGATTGATGGGGTGTTGCATAATCGCCGTACCCTGCCCAAGCAACGTTACTATGCGGTTGCCTCCCGGTTGAAGCTGGTATCCGGCATCGATATCGCCGAACGTCGTCTGCCCCAGGATGGCCGGATTGGTTTGCGGATCAATGGTCAGGATCTGGATGTCCGAGTGTCTTCACTGCCGGGCGTGCATGGCGAGTCGATAGTCATGCGTCTGTTGCCCAAGGAAAGGGAGGATCTGCGCCTGG
This sequence comes from Halopseudomonas sp. Lyrl_26, assembly GCF_051948695.1. Lineage (NCBI taxonomy): Bacteria > Pseudomonadati > Pseudomonadota > Gammaproteobacteria > Pseudomonadales > Pseudomonadaceae > Halopseudomonas > Halopseudomonas sp. Lyrl_26. The sequence goes on along the minus strand of NZ_JAYJLH010000010.1, from coordinate 29,344 downwards.
ATCGGCTCGGCTTGCTGGATGACCATCTGCAGCAGATGCGCTCCCTGGCACGTCGCCCGCATGGCATTATTCTGGTGACCGGTCCCACTGGCTCCGGTAAGTCCACAACACTCTATGCCACGCTGGATGGCAGCAACGACGGCCAGCGAAAGATCATTACCGTTGAAGATCCGGTAGAGGTACAGATGCCGCATCTGACACAGGTGCAGGTACATAGCGATATCGGCCTGAGCTTCGCCAGGGCTCTGCGCTCCATTCTGCGTCAGGACCCGGACGTGATCATGATCGGCGAGATTCGTGATCTCGAAACCGCGGAAATCGCGGTGCAGTCGGCGTTGACTGGTCACTTGGTACTGTCCACGTTACACACCAATGATGCTCTCAGTGCCTTCACCCGCCTGGTAGATATGGGCATTGAGCCCTTTCTGGCGGCGACTCCGGTCATTGCGGTACAGGCTCAACGGCTGGTGCGGCGGCTGTGCACGCACTGCCGCGAACCCGCCGCAGCCCCGGAGCACTATGCAGAGCAGGCTGCCTACTGGAGCCGGAAGGCGCTTGGCACCGAGCAGCCGGAACAGTGGTTCCAGGCCAGGGGATGTCAGCACTGCCAGGGTACGGGCTATCGCGGCCGCGTGGGCATTTACGAGTTGGTGGAAGTGTCGGACGCGATGCGTGACCTGGTGCTGCGTAATGCCAGCCTGCCGGATATGCGTGAGCAGTCGCGTCAGGAGGGGTATCGGGATATGTTCCTGGATGGGTTGATCAAGGCCCGGGCTGGCCTGACCACCGTCGAGGAAGTGCTGCGCGTTACGAGCCTGATGTCATGACCCATTCCTACGAGTACATAGCCTGTACTGACCAGGGCCAGGAAGTGAAGGGAAGTATCAAGGCAGCCAGTCAGGCGGATGCCGCCCGGCTCCTGATGCAGCAACAGCTCACGCCGGTGGCGATCCACTCGCCGGCCGAGGTCGCGCATAAACGCTTGCCCCGCCTGGGTATTCAGGACAAATTGACCGCCCTGTTTGAACTGGCTGCCATGTTGCAAGCCGGCGTGGGTATTGCAGATGCAGTCGAATCCCAGGCGCAGGCGGCGGCGCACCCGGCGATGCGAGCTGCCTTCGTGTCCATGTCTAAGACACTGCGCCACGGTGGCAGCTTCGCTCAGGCATTGGGTGACGTTGATTTGCGTCTGCCCGTGTATGTAGATTATCTGGTGCGGGCAGGCGAACTGTCCGGAACCGTAGGGCCTGCCTTGCAGGACGCCTGTGAGCAACTGGAATATGATCTGCAGGTGCGTTCCGAGGCGCGTGGCGCTCTGATCTACCCGGCGATACTGGTGGCATCAGGTGTGGCGGCGGTGCTCATGATGTTCATGTTCGTTGTACCCAGCTTCGTTAATCTATTGGATCAGGCTGCCTCGTTGCCCTGGCTCGCCTGGGCGGTATTGTCGGCTGGGCGCTGGGCCAACGAAAACCAGTTATTGATGCTGCTGCTGTTGGTCGGGGCGGTAGTGGGGCCGCTGTTGCTCCTGCGAATCCCACGGGTGCGGCTATGGCTGCTGACGCAAATGGAGCGCTTGCCGATTCTGGGTGATTGGTTGGTGCAGGCTGATATCGCGGCATGGGCAAGAGTCATGGCGGCCCTGAGCAAAAACCGGGTAGAGCTGACCGTTGCGCTGGAGTTGGCCAGCGCGGTCGTGCGTATGCCCAAGCGTCAGTTTCGGCTGCAGCGGGCTCGTCAGGCGGTGATTCAGGGCAGCACTCTGGCGCAGGCCCTGCAGGATGAGAACTGCCTTAACGATACCGGCTACAACCTGGTGCGTGTGGGTGAAAAAACCGGTGCACTGGATGGCATGCTTCTGGCATTGTCCAGCCTGTATACCAAGCAGGGGCAGCAGCGCATGAAGAAGGTGCTGTTGATGATCGAGCCGATTGCGATCCTGTTGATCGGCAGCGCGATAGGAACGCTCATTATCGCCATTATCCTTGCTATAACCAGCGCAAATGAAATTGCTTTTTGAAGGCAAGAGGAGTCAGTCTTGAAACAGAGTTATTCGTCTCGGGTGAGGCAGGGGCAACGGGGCTTTACGCTGCTGGAAATGATTGTGGTGTTGGTCATCATCGGGTTATTGGCCGGGCTGGTTGGGCCGAGCCTGTTCCGGCAGGCTGATCGGGCGAAGGTGCAGACCGCCGAGACGCAGATCAAGATGATGCGCGGGGCATTGCACGCCTACCGACTGGACATGGGGCGCTTCCCAACCCAGGCAGAAGGCCTTGAGGCGCTGCTCAGGGCACCCGCGGATGCCAACCAGGCCCAGTTCTGGGAAGGCCCCTATCTGGACGATGGTGTGCCCCTCGACCCGTGGAACAGGGCTTATCACTACCAGTTGCAGAGCAGTGGCCATGAGGGCTTCAGCTTGTTCAGCTACGGTGCCGATGGCGAGCCGGGCGGGGAAGGTTTTGATGCAGATATCGGATATCTGCCTGAATGAAGCCAGGCGCTGCACAGCAGGGCTTCACCTTGCTGGAGATGGTAGTCGTCCTGGTTCTCACCGGCTTTCTATTGGCCGTCGTGGTACCCAATGTGCAGCGCATGTATGACAGCATGGTCACCTCCGGCGACCGCAAAGCCCTGGTCTCGGCTATCAACCGGTTGTCGGTCCATGTGCAGGAGCGGGGGCTGCCTTATACCCTGGACTCGCTGCCCGACGAGCAGTTAGCGCACCCGGATTATCAGGAGTTGTTCGTTGAAAAGGATGCCAGATTGCAAGCGAACGAGCCGATCTTCATCAGCGCTGCGGGGTTTTGCCCCTTTGGCGGTGAGGTTGAGCTGCATATGCAGGGGCGTGTTTACACCGCAACACTCGAGCCTCCCCGCTGCCGTTGGCCATGAGCAGACAGCGCTGTAAGCAAGGTGGCTTTACGCTGCTGGAAGCCATTGTTGCGTTGTCGATACTCGCCATGGCGGCGATGGCGCTCTACGGCTGGCTGAATTCGAACCTGCTTCTATTGAAGCGGGTAGATGAGGTTTATCAGAGCGTAGAGGCCGTAGAGTCGGCACTCGAGTGGGTTTCGATCCTCGATCCCTATCTCCACCCTGACGGCGAGCAGGAGATTGCAGGCACGCTGGTGACGTGGCGATTCGTACCAGTGGGCGGTAGTCTGCCGGCGAAAGACATGCATGGCAATCTTTCGGTCAATGACGCTCAGTTGTTCCGTGCGGAGGTTGAGATTCGCCGTGGCGATAAGCGTTTGGCGCGATTTGATGTGGTGCAGCTGGGTCTGCAAGCCAAGCGCCGACCGGAAGAGCTGGTTTTTTAACGCCATGCGCTTATCCCATCCTGCCGCTCACGCCAATCGCCAACAGGGCTTCACTCTGCTGGAGATGATTGTAGTGCTGTTGCTGGTGGGGATGATCAGCGCGATGCTCATGCAGGGCTTTATCTATGTGGCAGGCATCTTCAACAGTGTCGAGCGACGCCAGCAGTACTGGCAGCAACAGACCCTGCAGCGCGCCTGGTTACAGGAATCCGTTCGCAGCCTGACCAATGGCGTGGATGGCCCTCTGGCCGAAGGCCTCTTTTTCAACGGTGATGAGCAAGGTTTTACCGGGCTGGCGTTGCATGGTCTGAGCTATGCGGGTGGGGTCGGGCGTCCGACGAGAATTCAGTGGCAACTGCAGGCTGATGAGCAGCGGGGGCTGCTTCTATCGTACCGCGAAATCAAATTGCATCAAGCCGGCGCCAGGCCCGAAGACAATCCCTGGTATACGGTGGCGCGCTGGCCTGAGGGGCAGGGGCGCTTCCGTTACTTCAGCCAGGGCAGCTGGTACGAGCGTTTCAGCGGCAGACCGTTAGCCGATCAGGATAATCCGGTTCTGCCCGAATTGATCGTGCTGGATATCGAAGCAGGACCGCGGTCGATGGCGATTTGGGTCTCAACCGCCGCCAGCTCGTCTGCATACGAGGCACCCTATGTGTCCAGTGGAACGCTCTAGCATGGCCGTAGTCAGTGGGCGGCCTTCGCCGCTGGCAGGGCGGCAGCAGGGCTTCGTCATGCTTGCGGTTATCTGGGTGCTGTTGGCCATGCTGGCCGGGGTCGCGCTTTTTTCCCATTGGGTGCAGGTTTCGTTGCAGCACGCGCACACTCGCCAGGAAGCCCTTAATGCTCAGATCGGTGCCCAGACGGCGATGAGTACGGCGCTGTACATTCGGTTGACCGGGCAGCGATCTGTATACGGGGTGTCCGTCCCCAGCGAAGCCGGTGTGGCGCCGGATATCCTCTCCCTGTTTGAGTTCGATGATCTCGGTGCCTTGATTGTCGACCACGGCAAGGCTGCGCAACAGGATAATCTGGTACTTGACGAGCAGGTGTTGCAGTACGGCGGGCTGAATTTTGTTGTTCAGGATACGGCGGGCCTGATCGGGCTGACTGAGGTCAGTCATCGGGCGCTGGTGCAACACCTCTTGCGGCGCGGTCGGACCCACATAAGGCCGCAGCAACTGATCGACAGTTATCTTGATTACCGGGATGCCGATAACCAGCGTCGTCTCAGTGGAGCTGAGGCGTTCGACTATCGGCTGGCGGAACGGGCAGAACCGTTGAATGGCGCACTGCGCAACCCCCTGCAACTGCGTGACGTGATGCACTGGGATCGGGTCCTGCAGCCCTGGAGTAATGGTGAGCTGCTTTATCGCCTGCGAGTAGAGGGTGGCACAGCCATTAATGTCAACTCAGCTTCGCAGGAGGTGTTGGAATGGATCTTGGATGATACAGCGCTTGCACAGCAGTTTTTTGAGCAAAGAAAAAATCAACCATTTACCAACGTATTTGGATTGGAGGCGCAAATAGATAATGAGTCCGTTGCGCTGACAATTGAGCCTGCTGACGGCCTGCGCTTCTGGTGGTGGGAGCAGAGCAGCCCCAGTGCCTGGGTGCATGAGTTCCATTATGATGCCTTGAGGCCTGGACGTGCTGCGCTGAAGCAGGACTGGATGCTGCGTGTGGATGTGCCGGAGGGCTTCATGCGTCAGGCTCCCCGCGAGATCAAATGGTCTCTCTTGCCTGAGTTCCCGGACTATCTGGGGCGCAGGGACCCTCGGTAATCTGCTACCATTGCCCGCTTGTTTCATTTATCCAGGGTCAAGAATGCAGTTTCACTCCATTTCGCCAGCAGCCTTGCTTGCAAGCCTCTGGCAACATGCTGGGCTTATCCGGGTCTCGGCGCGGCGTGAGGTGCTGGGGCGCTATCAGGGCTCGCTGTTGGGTCTGTTCTGGACCTTCTTCACGCCGCTGTTCATGCTGGCCATCTATACCTTTGTTTTCAGCGTGGTGTTCAATGCCCGCTGGGGGGCGGATACTGATTCCAAAGCCGAGTTTGCTCTGCTGCTGTTTGCCGGGCTGATCGTTTTCAATATCTTTTCAGAATGTATTACTCGCGCTCCTGGCTTGGTAGTGGGTAATGTCAACTATGTGAAGAAGGTGGTCTATCCGCTGGAAATACTGCCATTTGTCATATTGTTGTCTGCACTATTTCACGGTTCTATCGGCTTCGCCGTATGGGTTCTCGCCTACATCGCCCTGTTCGGGGCGCCGCATTGGACTGTATTGTATCTACCATTGATATTGTTGCCGTTCCTGTTTCTGGTGATGGGGCTGAGCTGGGCGCTGGCTGCGCTGGGAGTCTATCTGCGGGATATTACCCAGTTTGTGACAGTGATCACCTCCATGCTGATGTTCCTCAGCCCTATCTTCTATCCCCTGTCGGCGCTACCCGAGAATTTCCAGCAGATCGTTCTGATCAATCCGTTGGCTATCATTATCGAGATGGTGCGCGGGGCGCTGTATTTCGGACAGAGTCCTGACTTCAGAATGTTGGCTGGCTACTGGTTGGTGGCATTGCTCTGCGCCTGGTTGGGGTTTGCCTTGTTTCAAAAGACACGTAAGGGTTTTGCTGATGTGCTCTGAAACGAATAATGCCATTCAGGTGGCCGGCATCAGTAAGCATTACGAGATCTACGAACATCCCCGCGACCGGCTCAAGCAGTTTGTGGCTCCGCGTTTGCAACGGCTGCTGAAGCGACCTGTACGTCAGTATTACCGCGAATTCGATGCTCTGCGAGACATTTCCTTCAGTGTCAAGCGCGGGGAGACGGTTGGCATTATCGGGCGCAATGGTTCGGGCAAGTCTACTCTGTTGCAGATCATATGCGGCACTCTTGCACCCAGCACAGGTGAGGTGCAGGTCAATGGCCGGATTGCCGCGCTGCTGGAGTTGGGCTCGGGATTTAATCCGGAGTTCAGTGGGCGCGAAAATGTCTTTCTGAATGGAGCCATTCTGGGACTTGATCGGCAACAGATGGAAGCCCGTTTTGATGAGATTGCCGCTTTTGCCGATATCGGCGACTTCCTTGATCAGCCGGTAAAGAACTACTCAAGTGGTATGCAGGTGCGCTTGGCCTTTGCTGTGTCTGTGTGCGTGGAACCGGATATTCTGGTGGTGGATGAGGCGCTGGCGGTAGGTGACGAGGCGTTTCAGCGCAAGTGTTTCGCCCGTATCGAGCGTATCAAGGAAGATGGCGGCACCATCCTTTTTGTTAATCACGGTGCGCAGGCGGTGATTCAGCTCAGTGACAGGGCAATTCTGTTGGATCGTGGTGAGCTGCTGTGTGCCGGGCGCCCGAAGTTTGTGGTCAATCAATACCAGCGTCTGCTTAACGTCAGCCCGGCGGAGCAGGATAATCTGCGTGCCCAGATCCTGGCATTTACCCAGCAGGAGCAGCGGCTGGAGCAGGTTCCAGCCGATAACCCGGCTGGCATGCAGGAGCTGACCGTGCCTCAAGATAACACTGCGGTGCCGGACGAGGGGTACGATCCGTCCTTGTCGGCTGACGCCGTGACTCGGCTGGAAGAGCGTGGTGCACGGATCCAGAATGTGAAAATCACCACATTGCGTGGCACACAGGTGAACCTGTTGCAGATGGGCAAGCGCTATCGGCTGGAATACGAGGTCGAATTTGACCAGCCTGCCCAGCAAGTCGGTATGGGCTTTGGTATGCGTACCATTTCAGGACTGATGGTGGCGGGCGCCTCCATGTTCCTGTCCAGAAAGCACCGTATTGCAAATGTGTCGTCCGCCCAGCGCAAGCATGTGAGCTTTGAGTTTACCTGCAACCTGCTACCGGACACTTACTTTGTGCAGTGCGGTGTGCGGGGGACGGTAGCTGGAGAAGATCGCTACCTGAATCGGGTATTTGATGTGATCTGCTTCCGGGTTCTGCCGGAGGAGGAAAGTATCTTGACCGGCTATTTCGATATGAATGTGCTGCCCGCCCATGAAGATATTTAAGGATCAATATTTGTGAAAGTAACTGAGTTAGCCTTGTCAGGCGTGTTCCTGATTGAGCCGCGAGTATTTGGTGATGATCGCGGTTTCTTCTACGAGAGCTTCAATCATGCCCGGTTTGAGGAGGCGATTGGCCGTAGCGTCAGTTTCATGCAGGATAACCACAGTCGCAGTGCACACAATGTGCTGCGCGGTCTGCATTATCAGATAGAGCAGCCGCAGGGTAAATTGGTACGTGTGGTGCGGGGCGAGGTATTCGATGTAGCGGTTGACCTGCGCAGAGACAGCCCCACCTTCGGCGGCTGGGTGGGTGAGCGGTTGTCGGAGCAGAATAAGCGGCAGCTCTGGGTTCCCGAGGGTTTTGCCCATGGCTTTCTGGTGCTGAGCGAGAGCGCCGATTTTCTCTACAAGACTACCGATTATTATGCCCCGGAGCAGGAGCGCTGCATTATCTGGAACGACCCCGAGCTGGGCATCGGCTGGCCGATTGATAAGCGGCCGCTGTTATCGGACAAGGACGCCCGCGGGGTGTTCTTGTCCGAAGCGGACTATTTCTGAAACAGCGAGAATTTAGCTCTCCTCTATCCAACTCAAAGTGTATTGCCATGAGTCAGAATACAGTTTTACAACCCGCACCCACGCAGCAGGTTGTTGTAGTGGTGCTGGGTATGCATCGTAGCGGCACCAGTGCGACTGCCCGCTCGCTGCAGACCCTGGGTATTCGTCTTGGTGGCCGGCTGATGGAACCAGCCGCCAATAACGAGAAAGGCTTTTACGAAGACCTGGACCTGGTGGCTCTCAATGAAGAGATGCTGCAGGTATGCGGACGGAAGTGGGACAGCCTCGAGCCGCTTCGAGAGGTGGATGTTGATCTGTTGTGCAGCAACGGCTACTTGTTGCGTGCTGTCAGTCTGTTGCGGGACAAGCTTGGTGATGATCCGGCCTTCGGCTTCAAGGATCCACGAACTGCGCGGTTGCTGCCTTTCTGGCAAAGGGTATTTCTCAGTGCTGATTTCAATGTTCGCTATGTGATGGCGTATCGGAATCCATTGAGCGTGGTGCGGTCGCTGGAGCACCGTGATGGCTTTGATTCGGCGAAGTCCTTTCTGCTGACGGCGGACTATCTGCTGAGTTGCCTGAACCTGGCGCAAGGCAGCCAGCTGATGATGATTGATTATGACTGCCTAGTGAATGAGCCTCGAGAGGAGCTTGAGAAGCTGTCCGAGTATCTGGATATGCCACTGGATGAGCAGGCGGTCAGTGATTTCTGTGATGACTTTCTCTCGGAGGAGTTGCGTCACTCCAGGTTCCGACCCGATGACCTGCAACTCGATGTGAAGGCTGTCTCCCTTCTCAAGGAAATCCATGCCGCCATTCATGCTGCGCTGCAGGCTGGTGAGGGGCTGCAGTCTGCCCAGATGACCGAGCAGATAGCAAGGTGGAAGGAGGAGTTTCGGCGCTGGGTGCCGCTTCTGAAACTGCATGACGATCTTGAGGCGAACCTGCGGCAGCGGGCCTCAGAGATGGTCGTTCAGGCTGCAAGAATGTCTCGTCTGAGCGAAGAGATGGCCGGGCTGACCCAGGTTCTGGAAAGTCGCGATGCGCAGCTGCTGGCACTGCGACAGGATATTGCGTTGCTGGAGGCGGCCCAGGCGGAGCTACGGCACCAGAATGCCGTACTGCATGAGGCCAGCCTGGAGAAGGACCGTCATGCTGCGCAGTTGGTTGGCGATTTGAGCCAAGCCAATCATGTGATACGGGAGCTGTTGTCATCCACCAGTTGGCGTATATCCTGGCCAGTGCGCGCGCTGGGGAGCCTGTTGCGTAAACCGTTGCACGGTGCGAGGGTGGCTGGCAGCTACTTCAGAGAGTACCCGTTGGCAACCATAGTCAGTAAAACACTGGCTGTGCTGTCCCGGGAAGGCCCGCGAGGGATCAAGGCGAGGGTCCTGCACAAGCACGGGCAGCTGCAGCGCCAGGCTGGTATGCGGGGTGGTAATCAACCGTTGCTGACAGAAGCAAGGCTGCACAGGATGCCTTCACAATCCTATGCGGGGTTGATGACACTCGATCTGGCGGTTATTGATGTGTTGTCCCTTGATGTTTTCGATACGGCGATCATCCGTCTGTACGATACCCCGGAAGGTATATTCGAATATGTTGGGCAGAAACTGGGGAAGCAGGAGTTCATCTCTAGCCGAACGCAAGCGGAAAGCAAGGCCCGGCAGCAGAATGCCCACCGCAAGGACATATCCCTGGAGAGCATATATCAGAATCTTGATATCGATGCAGAGCTTGAAGCCGCTGCCGAACTGATGTTTTGTGTGGTGAACCCGGAGGTATTCGAGCTCTATCGGCGTGCGCTTGCTGCCGGCAAGAAGGTGATGTTTGTTTCAGACATGTATCTACCCAGGGAGCTGATTGAAGAAATTCTGCAGCGTGCTGGTTACAGTGTTTACGAAGGGCTGTATGTCTCCTCGGATGATGATCTGATAAAGGGTGACGGGAGCAGATTTGAAAGTCTGAAGAAGAGCCACCCCGGGATGAAGTTCCTGCATGTGGGCGATAACTATATGGCTGACGTGTACTGGCCGGCGCACCTGGGCATGAGGTCCCACCATTACAGCAGTGCCGAGGAGTTCTATCAGTCTGATCAGCTGATCGGCACCCAGTATCAGCAACTGAGGATGGATGCCTCCATCGGTATCAGGTACCTGCTGGGTGTCTATCGATACTGGAAGAACGGTTTCAAGACCACGACAACCTCTTTCTGGCGAGATGTTGGATTCTTCTACGGCGGTCCCTTGCTGCACGCTTTTGCTGTTTTCCTGAACAGGCAGCTGACCGCCATACCGGATGCTGGCCGAGTATACTTCCTGGCGCGGGATGGACGAATCATGAAGACCGTCTATGAAACGCTTTACGGGGAGGAGGGCGAGCGCCTGAAATACTTGTACGCCTCTCGTCGCTGCATGACCTTTCCCTTGCTCTCGCTGGGGAATGCTAAACAGGATAACAGGATTCTGGACCAGTACTCGCTTTGTGAGACGGAAACCACGGCCCAATCCATATTCGACATGTTCGGGTATTCGGAGCTAGAGCAGCTCAGGAAGGATCTGTTTGATCTTGAGCGCAAGGGAGGAGGGCTGGCTACCCATGACGTCAGAGCCGTGATCAAGAGGAACCTGGATGCTATTCGCCCACATGCCAGCGAGGAGGCCGATGCGTTGCTTGCCTACCTGGATACGGAGCAGATACTCCAGGACAAGCCGGTGCTGGTGGATGTTGGCTGGTCGGGAACCATTCAGGATTCGATAGAAGCGCTGCTTGATGCCAGGCTGAAGCACAAACCCCAGATTCATGGGATCTACATTGGGGTGCGACCAAATGCTGCAGGCCTGGAGAGAAAGGTCGGCTTCCTGTTTGATTCGGATAGCCCGGCGCTGGCAGAGCAGATACTGCGCCATTATGTAGACTTCATCGAATTACTGACTGCCTCCGAGGAGGACAGTGTTCAACGTGTAGTTGAATGTGATGGTCAATTCCAGCCGTCATATCAGTTGTCCACGGATGATGAGGAGTTGAGAAAGCGTATTTCCCGGCAGATCCAGATGGGCGCCCATGAGTATGCCTGTCTGGTCAAGGGGGGGGGCGATAAGGATATTCCTGTTCTGACTCCGCATGACTTTTCCGTCCTGTTTGACAGCCTGCGGCACTATGCGTCTGAGCAGGTTATCGCTGAGTTTGACGCCGTGAAGCACTCCCGGGTGGTGGGCGGACCGCATTCGCACGATATTATCTATTTCGACCGAAGGGGCTGAGTCGTGGATTGGCTGCAAATTCATGTCGTTTATATCAATGAGATAATTTACAGGAGTTTTTTTGCCTATAACTCCAATCTGATCAGATACAGGGTGTGTGGTATCGATAACAGGCCACTCAATCTGGGGCTTTCTACGATCTACAACCGTGTCATCGAAGAGAATATCGATAAGGACGTCTGGTTGTTCTTTGTGCATGAGGATTACGAGATAAAATGTGATATTGATCACATTGCTGGCCTGTCCCCGGATGCCGTATACGGCAGCTTCGGTACCCGCTTGCAGGGTGATCATCCGGTTGGTTGGGGAATGCACTTATGCAGCAACAAGGATGGTAGCGAGGCCCTGGAAGTCGGGGTGGAGACCACCGAACCGGTAGCGGTTGATGTGCTTGATTGCCAGAGTGTACTGGTGCATACCAGCCTGTTGAGGCGTTTCCCGAAGTTGAGATTTGATGAAAAGCTTACGTTTGATCTCTATGCAGAAGATTTTTGTATCAATGCATCCCACCGCCATGGCGTGGAGATAAAGGTCTTTCCGTTGCAGTTCCAGCATTATTCTCACGGAAAAGTGACAGAGCGTTACTACGCAGGTTTGCGTTACCTGTCTGAAAAGTATCCCGATGTGGGCGTTGCCGGCCCCTGCTCTTTTATTGGTGGCCTTGCTACAGGGCTTGAGGAAAAGTACCAATATAATATCAAGGCACTTGAGTGATACGGTATTACCTCAGGTTCAGGATCATCTGCACGAGCGTTTCAACGCTCATCTCATGCGTCTTTACTGTCAGCGCGGGGTTTGTCGGCGCTTCGTAGGGGCTGTTGATTCCTGTCATATTCGGCAGTTCTCCTCGCCGGGCCTTCTTGTAAAGGCCCTTGGGATCACGCTCTTCGCATATCTCCAGGGGGGTGTCGACGAAAACCTCGATAAAGTTGTCTTCGCCGATCAGTTCGCGGGCCATTTGCCGCTCGGCCCGGAAGGGGCTGATAAAAGCGGTCATGACGATAAGTCCGGCGTCCATCATCAACTTAGCGACTTCCGCTATCCGGCGGATGTTTTCTACGCGGTCGGCATCGGTAAATCCCAGATCCCTGTTCAGTCCCTGGCGGATGTTATCGCCATCGAGGATGTAAGTGCGTTTGCCCTGGGCGTGCAGCTCTTTTTCCACGGCATTGGCGAGGGTGGATTTACCCGAGCCGGACAACCCGGTAAACCAGATGACCTTGCCGCTGTGGCCGTTGAGTCGTTCACGGTCGGCGCGGCTGATACTGAGTGCCTGGCGGTGTACGTTCTGGGCGCGGCGAAGGTTGTGGTTGATCAGCCCGGCGGCAACGGTGGCCTGGCTGAATCTGTCTACCAGGATAAAACTGCCCAGGTTGGTGGAGTCGGAATAGGGTGCAAAGGCCAGTGCGCGGCTGAGCGACAGGTTGCACACACTGATGTCGTTGAGGGCCAGCTGCTTACACGGCTCCAGTGCGCCGCTGTTGATGTTGATGCAATGCTTGATAGCGGTAATGGAGGCGCCTGCCCATTGGTTGGATAGCTTCAGCTCGTAGTTGCGGCCGGTCAATCCCGGTTCTTCATGCAGCCAGATGACAGTGGCTTCAAACTGGTCGGTCATATCCAGTGGTTGATCGGCGGCGGTGATGATATCACCCCGTGAAACGTCGATCTCCCGATCCAGTACCAGGGTGATGGCATCGCCACTTTCAGCTTTCTGCAGCTCGCCATCGAAGGTGACAATGCTTTTTACGTGGGCCATGTGTCCTGACGCTGTTACTCGTACTGCGTCGCCTACCAGCAGTTGGCCGCTTGCAAGACTCCCGGCAAAACCTCGGAAGCTGGTATCAGGACGGCAAACCCACTGCACCGGAAACAGCAATCGCTGACTCTGAGCATTGCTGGTGTCCACTGTTTCCAGGTAGCCCATCAGTGTCGGGCCCTTGTACCAGTGGCTGCGCGGCGAACGACTGGTGATGTTGTCGCCATCCAGAGCTGACAAGGGAATGGCGGTGATGCTGGCAAAGTTGAGCTGGTCGGCCAGTTGGGCGAACTCTCGCTCGATGGTGCGGAAGATGGTGGCATCAAAACCCACCGTGTCCATCTTGTTGATGGCCAGGACGATGTGGCGGATGCCCATGAGGGAGACGAGATAGGCATGGCGGCGGGTCTGGGTCTGTATGCCCTGTTTGGCGTTGACCAGAATCACTGCTACATCGGCAGTGGAGGCAGCGGTAACCATGTTGCGGGTATATTGTTCATGGCCGGGGGTGTCGGCAACAATGAATTTGCGTTTTGGAGTGGAGAAATACCGATAGGCCACGTCGATGGTAATACCCTGTTCACGCTCGGCGGCAAGGCCGTCTACCAGCAGTGCCAGGTCTACCTGTTCGCCTTGGGTGCCGTGGCGCCTGGAGTCAGCGGCGAGTGCGGCCAGTTGGTCGTCAAAGATCTGTTGCGACTCCCAGAGCAGACGTCCAATCAAGGTACTTTTGCCGTCGTCGACGCTGCCGCAGGTGATGAAGCGCAGAGTGCTTTGCGTGGATTGCTCGGTAAGCCAGCGATGCAGTTGTTCGGTGCGGTCGCTCATCAGAAGTATCCTTCCTGTTTTTTCTTCTCCATGGACCCTGCGCTGTCGGTATCGATCTTGCGCCCCTGGCGTTCGGATTGCCGGGTTTTGATTATCTCCAGAAGGATGTCTTGCAGGCTTGCCGCATCGGACTCCACGGCGCCGGTCAGCGGGTAACATCCGAGGGTGCGGAAGCGTATCTTGCGGATTTCGATCTGTTCACCTGGGAGCAGTTGGCAGCGATCATCATCCACCATGAGGATCATGTCGTCCCGCACCACCACTGGGCGATCCTTGGCGAAGTACAGGGGGACCATGGGTATCTGTTGGTGATAGATGTATTGCCAGATATCCAGCTCTGTCCAATTTGACAAGGGGAATACCCGAATGCTTTCGCCGGCATTCTTGCGAGTGTTATACAGATTCCAGAGTTCCGGGCGTTGGTTTTTAGGGTCCCAGCGGTGACTGGCACTGCGAAAGGAAAATATCCGTTCCTTGGCGCGGGATTTCTCCTCATCACGACGTGCCCCCCCGAATACGACGTCAAAGCGGTACTGATCCAGTGCCTGTTTAAGGCCTTCAGTCTTGGTGATATCCGTATGCAGGGCTGAGCCATGATCGAAGGGGTTGATATCTTTCTCGATGGCTGTGGGATTGGTGTGCACCAGGAGTTGCATGCCGCTCTGCTCGGCCATGTAATCGCGGAACTGGTACATCTCCTGAAATTTCCAGCGGGTATCCACATGCAGCAGGGGGAAGGGCGGGGGTGCAGGATAGAACGCCTTGCGTGCCAGGTGCAGCATCACACCGCTATCCTTGCCTATGGAGTACAGCATTACCGGGTTCTGTGATTCAGCTACCGCTTCACGGATGATCTGAATGCTTTCGGCTTCCAGGCGTCTCAGATGTGGTGATAACGACATGGGCATGGTGGCAGCATGTTGTGCCACAAGCTGTTCACTCAGTAGCGGGGGATAGACCGCGGGATAGCTGTGGATCTCGCTGCCTGGTGGCAGGTTGCGCAGCGTCTTTGCCAAGGCACCATGGGCGAACAAGGCGAGAGGCTTACCGATATGGGTTTGTAATTGCTGTAGTGCCTGGCGCAGCTCCCCAGGCTGCTCGCTGAGCAAGGGTAACCAGAAACGAGCGCCGCGAGCATCATTGGCATGCAAACAGGGGTGGCCACCCGGCAAGGCATATAGTTGAACGAACAACACCCGCTCGCGTTTGCGCCGGGCTTGTTCAAGAGCATATTGCAAGACCTGCTGTTTCAGCGGGCGTTGCAATTCATCCTGTAACCGCGCTGGCTGCAGCTCTGGTGGCCACAACGCCAGGCGGTTGATCAGTCGTTCGGCTGTACGCTTGGTACTTGCTTCGCCCAGTTGTTGCAAGTGCAGAAACGCCAGATCGGTGTCCCATATCTGCCTGGCATCAAGACCGAGCAGGTCCGGGTTCTTTGTCGCAATTTGCCCCATGATGTTTTTCTGTCTGGTGTGAAGTTGTGTATTTCGTTTTTGGTTGGTGTTTAATGCGCTGGTGCTGGTTGGTTGTCAGTATTTTATCATAATGCGACACGGAGTCGGTGTGGGATTCTGATATGGATGGCATGCAGTCTTGACAGGACTGACCTTGTCACGGGTGGTTGGGGCGTTGACGTCTACCCCTTTTAGATGCCAGACCAATCTTATGGTTATCGGCCTGTGGAAAAGTCGCGCTGCTCGATATCGCGAGAGATCTGCTGGTGGCTGGCCTGCCAGACGTAGCCCATGGAGTGGCCGAAGCGGTTGGTCAGTTCGTAGCCGGCGGAGGGTTTTTCCAGCAGTGAGATGAGCAGCGCGTGCTGCATCGACGGGCAGGCGCTCAGTCGCGCAGGACGTAGGAAAGAATCTCCACCACCTGCTCGGTGGTCGTAGCCCAGGCCATCGCCGCGGCATCTACCTCCTTGAGCGGATGGATGATGTCCTCCGCATGCAGGGTGATATAGGGTTTGCCCAGGGCGGCGCAGTAGCCCGCATCGAAGGCAGCATTCCACTGTTTGTACTTGTCGCCGAAACGGACCACTACCAGATCGCTCTGTTCGATCAGGGTCTTGGTGCGGATGGCGTTGACCTTGGCGGATTTGTGGTCGCGCCAGAAGGCCTTGTCCTCGGCGCCCAGGTGATCGCCGGCCGCATCGCTGGCGTCATGGTCGGTGACCGCCGAGGTGAACTCGATCTTCAGGCCACGGGCTTCTGCGCCGCGCTTGATCTCCTCCCGCCAATCGGTGTGAATCTCGCCGGACAGATAGGCTGTGAAATACATGTTGCCTCCCATTGTATGAACCGCCTGACCTTACCAAAGTCGGCGGCAAAGACAAAATCGTCGAGAGCGGCAAGCGACCAGGGGAACCTTGTTGTCGCTCGATCCCTCCATAACTGATATGAAGCGAATTTCGCGGGTAAACATGACGCGGCGCGCCAGACTGCTCGCTGTCGGGCTGGGAGCGCTGCTGCTCGCTGGGCTGCCGGTCGCCTACCTGGCCTGGCCGGCACCAACGCCCCCGCCTGCGAGCCTCTCGGCCACGGCGATCGAGAGTGTCCGTGTGCTGCGGGATCACCAGGGCGCCCCGGTGGCCGAGAATTGGCCGACCGAGAATGGGGCTCTGGTGTTCTTCGGTTTCACCCATTGCGCCGATATCTGTCCCACGACGCTGATCCGGGTGCGTGATGCCCTGAATCAGCTGGAGGACAGTGGCAGGCAACCGACGCCGACCTTCATCACCCTGGACCCGGAACGCGATATCATGGATCGGCTCGAGGCCTATCTGGGTTTCTTCGATCCCCGTATCCGGGGGTTGACCGGCAGCTCGCAGCAGATCGACCGGGTGGTTGAAACCTGGGGGCTGTATGCGCGCAGGGTCGACTTCGATAATACATACCTGCTCGATCACACCACGGCGCTGTTTCTGCTGGATAACCGGGGCGACTTGCTCGGGGTGCTGTCCGGTCAACTGGAGGCCGCTGAGCTGGCCCGTCGGATCCGGCAGCTGATGGACAGGGGGTGACAGTGGCTGCGGACAGGGTCAATCGCTGGGTATGGGTCGGTATCCTGATACTGGCATTGCTCTGGCTCGGCCCATTGCCGGCGCTGAGCCGCACCGCCTTCTCCGCGCACATGTTGTTGCACCTGGGGGTGGTGGCACTGGCTGCCCCGGTGTTGGCGCTGGGGCTGGTGCGTAGCGGGCGTCGTCTGCGCACCGGAGAGCGCTTCGCCACCGCAGCGGTGCTGATCTTCTCCCTCGAGATGCTGGTGGTCTGGGGCTGGCATCTGCCCGCATTGCACGAGGCCGCGGCGCGGCAGGTGGGCATCTTCGTGCTGCAGCAGTTGAGCTTCGTGGTGGTCGGGGCGGCGGTCTGGTGGCTGGCATTATCGGTCCGGCGGCGCAGCGAGCTGGTGGTGACCCTGCTCGGCTTTGCCCTGACCCTGATGCACATGACCATGCTTGGGGTGCTGTTGCTGCTGGCGCCGCGGCTGCTTTATCCGGCGGAGCTGTGCATGGGGTTGTTCGGTTTCACGGAGCTGGAGGATCAGCGGCTGGGCGGAGTGCTGATGGCGGCCTGGGGAGGACTGGCCTATCTGCTGGGCGGCTTGGTGCTGGGATGGCGGCTGATCTCGCCGGGCCGCGCAGCAGAGTCCACCGAATGAGCCTGCCCATGGCCTCTGGGGCGCATGGGCAGGCAGTGGTTCAGGCAGTGGTTCAGGCAGCTCTGGCGCTGCTCTGGCGCTGGGCGCGGTTCACGGCGCTGAACAGGGCCCTGAAACTGGCGGTAGTCAGGTTCTCGTCGATCCCGATGCCGTGCAGCGAGCGGCCGTTGTCCATGCGGATCTCGATATAGGCCGCGGCTCTGGCGTTGGTCCCCGAGCCGATGGCGTGCTCGTTGTAATCCATGATCTCGACCTTCACCGGCAGCGCATTGACCAGCGCCTCCAGCGGGCCCTTGCCGGTGCCGCGCCAGTGGTGATTCCGCCCCTGTTCCTGGACCTCGACATCCACTGCACTGGTGCCGTTCTCTTCCTGCAGACGGTGGCGGATCAGGGTGTAGGGCTCGCTGGCCTGGAGGTATTCGCGCTTGAGCAGGTCATGGATCTGCTGGGCGGTCATCTCCAGACCCAGCCGGTCGGTTTCGCCCTGAACCACCTGGCTGAACTCGATCTGCATGCGCCGCGGCAGGCTGATGCCGTACTCCTGCTCCAGCAGGTAGGTGATGCCGCCCTTGCCGGACTGGCTGTTGACGCGGATGACCGCCTCGTAGCTGCGACCGATATCCGCCGGGTCGATCGGCAGGTAGGGGACTTCCCAGATGCCATTCGGATCCTGCTGGGCGAAGCCCTTGCGGATCGCATCCTGGTGCGAGCCGGAGAAGGCGGTATGTACCAGATCTCCTACGTAGGGGTGGCGCGGATGCACCGGCAGCTGGTTGCACTCCTCCACAACCTTGCGTACGCCGTCGATATCGGAGAAATCCAGACCCGGATGCACGCCCTGGGTATAGAGGTTCAGCGCCAGGGTCACCAGACAGACGTTGCCGGTACGTTCACCATTGCCGAACAGGCAACCCTCGACCCGGTCGGCCCCGGCCAGCACGGCCATCTCGGAGGCGGCCACGCCGGTGCCCCGGTCGTTGTGGGTGTGCACACTGATCAGCACGCTGTCGCGGCGCTGGATGTGGCGACCGAACCACTCTATCTGGTCCGCGTACTGGTTCGGCATGCAGCATTCGATGGTGGCCGGCAGGTTCAGGATCAGCGGGTTCTGCGGGGTCGGATCGAATACCTCGATGACCGCGTTGCAGACCTCCACCGCAAAGTCGGTTTCGGTGGAGCTGAACACCTCGGGGGAGTATTCGAAGCCCCACTGGGTTTCGGGCGCCGCCTCGGCCAGCCGGCGGATGGTCTTGCCCGCCGCCACAGCGATGGCTTTCACCCCGGCCTGGTCCTGATTGAAGACAATGCGGCGGAAGCTCGGCGCGCAGGCATTGTAGTAATGCACTATGGCCCGCTTGGCGCCCTTGAGCGATTCGAAGGTGCGTTCGATCAGGTCATCCCGGGCCTGGGTCAGCACCTGGATGGTGACGTCATCGGGAATATGCCCGCCCTCGATCAGTTCGCGCACGAAATCGAAATCGGTCTGGGACGCCGAGGGGAAACCCACCTCGATCTCCTTCAGGCCGATGGCGACCAGGCACTTGAAGAAGCGCATCTTCTTCTCGGCGTCCATGGGCTCGATCAGCGACTGGTTGCCGTCGCGCAGGTCGGTGGACAGCCAGATCGGGGCCTTGTCCAGCACCTTGTTCGGCCAGGTGCGGTCGGGCAGGCTGATGGGCGCGAAGGCGCGGTATTTGCTGGACGGGTCAGGGAGCATGCTCATGGCGAAAATCCTGTTCGGTAACTGTGTTCTATGGCCGGAGGGCCGACGGTCGAATGGGCGAGTCGATGGTCTCAGCCCCGCAGTCGGCGGCTGACCAGACAGAGGCAGGCATGCTGCCGAAGAAGAATGAGGGTGCTTGGCGTTTTCATGCCGTAAATTCTAGGGCGGGATGGTTTTTGTGGCAATCGAAAGAGGAAAATAGCAATAAGCTGCTTGTTTTTGTCGTCATGGTGGGGTTGCGTTGCGCTGGATGGCGGATTTTTCCCCGGTACCGGCATAATTCGGCGCACCCGCAGGTGCGCCGACGATACTCAGCCGAGGGAGGAAACCCCGGCGTCCGGACTGGTGCGTCCGGCAGTACCCATTTCCCGCATGTCCTGGCCGCTGGGAGCCTGATACACGCGCAGCCCGAACTCGGGCAGTATGGCCAGCAGATGGTCGAAGATGTCCGACTGGATACCTTCGTACTCGACCCAGGCCACGGTATTGGTGAAACAGTAGAGCTCGATGGGCAGGCCTTCGGCCGTGGGGCTCAGCTGGCGGACGATCAGCGTCATGTCCTGATGGATGCCCGGGTGGCTGCGCAGGTAGCGCTCCACGTAGGCGCGGAAGGTGCCGATGTTGGTGATGCGTCGGGTGTTGACCGGCTCCTGTCCGCTCTCCTTCAGTTGACGGTTCCACTCCCCGATCTCCGCTTCCTTGGCGTTCAGATATTCATCCAGCAGGCGGAAGCGGTGCAGGTGGGCACGCTCGCGGTCATCCAGGAAATGCACGCTCTGCTGATCCAGCATGAGGGCGCGTTTGATGCGCCGCCCGCCGGACTCCTGCATGCCACGCCAGTTCTTGAAGGGATCACTGATCAGGCGTTTGGTCGGGATGGTGGTGATGGTCTTGTCCCAGTTCTGCACCTTGACCGTGTGCAGGGAAATATCGATCACGTCACCGTCGGCGTTCAGGGCAGGCATCTCGATCCAGTCGCCCACACGCACTATGTCATTGGAATTGATCTGCACGCTGGCCACCAGCGACAGCAGCGTGTCCTGGAAGATCAACATCAATACCGCCGCCATGGCACCCAGGCCGGACAACAGGATCAGCGGTGAGCGATCGATCAGGGTGGCAATGATCAGGATGGTGGCGATCGAGTAGATGACGATATTGATCAGCTGGATGTAGCCCTTGATCGGCTTCTCATGCGCCTTCGGACGTCGTGAGTAGATCGTGTTGACCAGATTCAGCGCGCCGGTGATGGACAACGCTATGGTGAGAATGATGAAGGCGCCGCAGACGTTGCGCACTATTGTGACCACAGTCTCGGGCAGCCCCGGAACCAGGCTGATACCGACGGACAGGACCAGTGCCGGAACGACATTGGCCAGCCGCGAGATGATGGGTGATTGATGCAGGCTCTGGTCGCGACCCAAGGGTGTGGCACGCAGCAGGCGCGTGAGTCCCCGGATGAGAATGCGCTTGACGACCCAGTTGGCGATCCAGGCGCCGAGAATCAGGGCGGTGAGGGCGATGAGCGTATACAGCTGGGGATAGCGCTCCAGCCAGTTGATGACGTCGTTGTATTGCGATTCCATAACTTTCCACAGGGTTGGTGAATGGACGCGCCCCAGGTGAAGCGCGGGCCCATCCTAGCAAAGTCTGGTGACAAAGCCGTAATCGACTGCGGCGTAATCGGTGTCAGGTGCCACGACTGGTGGCGTAGCGCAGGATCGCTATCCTCGGTATTGCCCTCGGGTTGTCGAGCGCCTGCTCAACGACGATGCTGGTTCGTCGGTGCAGGCGCAGTGGCCGAATGCCGCAGGGAGGTCAGGCTCCGGATGCCGGTCAGTCGAGCAGCGATAGAGTATGTGGCTGCTCTGCCTCGACCCGCAGTGTCAGCCGCCCCTCCCCGAGTCGCGCTTCCAGCTGCTGGCCGGGGCGGGTTTCATGCTGGCTGCGGATGGCCTTGCCTTGCTGGTCCAGCAGAATGCTGTAGCCGCGTCCCAGAGTGGCCAGCGGGCTGACCAGGTGCAGGCCCTGGGCTGCACTTTCCAGACGTTGGCGGCGCTGCTGCAACTGCAGCTCGATGGCACGTGGCAGGCGCTGCTGCAGTTGGTCAAGGCGCTCCTGCAGCAGGCCCAGCAGCCGCTCCGGATGCTGGTGCTGGAGGCGAGCGCGCAGATGGGTCAGCCGTTGCAGGCGCTGTTCGAGCCGATGTTGCCAGGCGCGGCGCAGGCGCAGTTCCAGCTCATCCAGGCGCTGGCTCTGCTGAGCCAGTCGCTCGCCGGGATGACGCAGGCGACGGCGCAAGGCGTCCAGTCGCAGCCGCTCCCGCTCCAGGCGGACCTTCATGCATTGCTGCAGCTGGCGGTGGATGCGTTGCAGTTGGACCAGCATGGCCTGGGTATCCGGGCTGAGCAGTTCGGCCGCAGCGGAGGGAGTGGGGGCGCGTACGTCGGCAACGAAGTCGCTGATGGATACATCGGTCTCGTGCCCGACAGCGCTGATCACCGGGGTGCGGCAGGCGGCCACGGCCCGGGCGACCATTTCCTCGTTGAATGGCCAGAGATCTTCCAGCGAGCCGCCGCCCCGGGCGAGAATCAGGGCGTCGAAGCCGGCCCTATCGGCCCGTTCCAGCGCCTGTACTATCTGCGGCGCCGCCTCGCGGCCCTGGACGGCCGTGGGGCTGATCACCAGTTCGATGAAGGGCGCGCGCCGGCCGAACACGCTGATGATGTCACGCACCGCCGCGCCGCTGGGCGAGGTGATGATGCCGATCCGGGTCGGGTGCGAGGGCAGTGGGCGCTTGCGTCCGGCGGCGAACAGGCCCTCGGCCTGCAGCCGGGCCTTGAGCGCCTCGAAGGCCTGGCGCAGTGCGCCGTCGCCGGCCGGTTCCACCGCATCAAGGATCATCTGGTAGTCGCCGCGCCCCTCATAGAGGCTGACCCGGCCGCGGGCGCGTACCAGCAGACCGTCACGCAGGTCCATGCGCACCCTGGCCGCATTCTGGCGGAACAGGGCACAGCGTACCTGGGCACCGCTGTCCTTGAGGGTGAAGTACAGGTGGCCGGAGGACGGGCGGGCGAGGTTCGACAGCTCGCCCTCGACCCAGACCGCGGGGAAGACTTCTTCGAGCAGCCGCCGGGCGCGGGCGTTGAGCTGACTGACGGTCAGCACCTCGCGTTCTGTGCCCAGTTGGCGGAATATGGCGTCATCATTGTTCATGCGCGCATGTTAGCAGTTCGGCGACGTCAGCTTAATGCCTGAAATCAGGCTCAATGCAATTGAGTACCTGGCGCCGCGAGGGTATAATGGCGCGCTTCCATTTTTCCCGCTCGGGAGCTCCCGCTATGCTGCGTATTCGCCAAGAAGCCCTTACCTTTGATGACATTCTCCTGATGCCCGGATATTCCGAGGTGTTGCCCAAGGACGTGTGTCTTAAGACACATCTGACTCGCGGGATCGAGCTGAGCATGCCACTGGTGTCGGCTGCCATGGATACCGTGACCGAAGCTCGCCTGGCCATTGCCATGGCCCAGGAAGGCGGCATCGGCATCATCCACAAGAACATGACCATCGAGCAGCAGGCCAATGAGGTGCGCAAGGTCAAGAAGTTCGAGTCCGGTGTAGTCAAGGACCCGATCACCATTGACGCCGACGCCACCGTGGCACAGCTGTTCGAGCTGACTCACCAGAACAACATCTCCGGTGTACCGGTGCTCTACAACGGTGATCTGGTAGGTATAGTCACCTCCCGGGACATCCGTTTCGAAACCCGCCTGGATGCCCGTGTTCGCGACGTCATGACCCCCAAGGAACGCCTGGTGACCGTCAAGGAGGGTTCCTCCACCAGTGAAGTGCGCAAACTGCTGCACAAGCACCGCATCGAGCGGGTGCTGGTGGTCGATGATGCCTTCCGCCTCAAGGGCATGATGACTGTCAACGACATCGAGAAGGCCAAGGCCTACCCGCTGGCTAGCAAAGACGAGCACGGCCAGCTTCGCGTGGGTGCTGCGGTCGGCACCGGCGCCGAGACCGAGGAGCGGGTGACCGCGCTGGTCAAGGCCGGCGTGGACGTGATCATCGTCGACACCGCCCACGGCCACTCCAAGGGCGTGCTGGACCGGGTGCGCTGGGTCAAGCAGACCTTCCCGGAAATTCAGGTGGTAGGCGGCAATATCGCGACCGGCGCTGCGGCGCTGGCCCTGGTGGCCGCTGGCGCAGACGCGGTCAAGGTCGGCATCGGCCCGGGCTCCATCTGCACCACCCGTATCGTTGCCGGCGTCGGTGTGCCGCAGATCACCGCGATCGCCGATGTGGCCGCCGCGCTGAAGGACACCGGTGTGCCGCTGATCGCCGATGGTGGCATCCGCTTCTCCGGTGATCTGGCCAAGGCCATCGCCGCCGGGGCCTCGGTGGTAATGATGGGCTCCATGTTCGCCGGTACCGAAGAGTCGCCCGGGGAGATCGAGCTGTTCCAGGGCCGCTCCTACAAGGCTTATCGCGGCATGGGGTCGCTGGGTGCCATGGCCAATGCCAATGGAGGTTCCGCCGACCGCTACTTCCAGGACACCTCCACCGGTGCGGAGAAGCTGGTGCCCGAGGGCATCGAAGGCCGTGTGCCCTACAAGGGAGCCCTGGCGGCCATCATCCATCAGCTGATGGGCGGCCTGCGTGCGGCCATGGGTTACACCGGCTGCGCGACCATCGAAGAGATGCGCACCAAGCCCGAGTTCGTCCGCATCACCGGTGCCGGCATGACCGAGTCCCACGTGCATGACGTGCAGATCACCAAAGAGGCGCCCAACTATCGGGTCGGCTGATCCGGACCCCAGAAACACCGGCGCCGGAACCGGCAGCTTCCATCCCCAGCGGATGGGAGCTGTCGCTTCCGGCTTTCAGTATCCAGCTCTTGAAGGCATACCATGGCTCAACATGATATTCACGCACACCGCATCCTGATTCTGGATTTCGGTTCCCAGTACACCCAACTGATTGCCCGGCGGGTGCGGGAGATAGGCGTCTACTGCGAGATTCATCCCTGGGACATGGAGGCCGAGGCCATCCGCGCCTTCGCGCCCAAGGGCATCATTCTCGCCGGCGGCCCCGAGTCGGTCACCGCCGAGGGCAGCCCGCGGGCCCCGGAGCTGGTGTTCGAGCTGGGGGTGCCCGTGCTGGGTATCTGCTACGGCATGCAGACCATGGCTACCCAGCTGGGCGGCCGGGTCGAGGGCAGCAATGTCCGTGAGTTCGGCTATGCCTGCGTGGATCTGGTCGGCAAGAGCGCCTTCCTCGACGGCATCGAGGACGCGGTGGCCGATGACGGTGTACTGACGCTGGATGTATGGATGAGCCACGGCGACAAGGTGATCGCGCTCCCCGAGGGCTTCAAGGTGATCGCCAGCACGCCGAGCTGTGCCATTGCCGCCATGGCCGACGAGAACCGTCGTTTCTACGGCGTGCAGTTCCATCCGGAAGTGACCCACACCAAGCAGGGCCTGCGCATCCTGTCGCGCTTCCTGCTGGAAATCTGCGCCTGTGAGGCACTCTGGACGCCGGCGCATATCGTCGAGGACGCCATTGCCCGGGTTCGTGCCCAGGTCGGCGATGCCAAGGTACTGCTGGGCCTGTCCGGTGGCGTGGACTCCTCGGTGGTTGCCGCGCTGCTGCACAAGGCCATCGGTGATCAGCTGACCTGCGTATTCGTCGACAACGGCCTGCTGCGTCTGCATGAAGGGGACCAGGTCATGGCCATGTTCGCCGAGAACATGGGGGTCAAGGTGATCCGGGCCAACGCCCAGGACAAGTTCCTGTCCCGTCTGCTGGGCGTGACCGATCCGGAGGCCAAGCGCAAGATCATCGGCCGTACCTTCATCGAGGTATTCGATGAGGAAGCCACCAAACTCGAGGGCATCAAGTTCCTTGCCCAGGGCACCATCTACCCCGACGTGATCGAGTCTGCCGCCACCAAGAACGGCAAGGCCCATGTGATCAAGTCCCACCACAACGTTGGTGGTCTGCCCGAAGACATGGCCTTCGAACTGGTCGAGCCGCTGCGCGAACTGTTCAAGGACGAGGTACGCAAGATCGGTCTGGAACTGGGCTTGCCCTATGACATGGTCTACCGTCACCCCTTCCCGGGTCCGGGGCTGGGTGTGCGCATCCTCGCCGAGGTACGCAAGGAGTACGCTGACATCCTGCGCCACGCCGACCACATCTTCATCGAGGAGCTGCGCAAGGCCGACCTGTATCACAAGACCAGTCAGGCCTTTGCCGTGTTCCTGCCGATCAAGTCGGTGGGCGTGGTTGGTGATGCCCGTCGCTACGAATGGGTGATCGCCCTGCGTGCAGTGGAAACCATCGACTTCATGACCGCTCGCTGGGCGCATCTGCCCTACGAGTTCCTGGAGAAGGTGTCCAACAGGATCATCAATGAAATCAGCGGTGTCTCCCGGGTCACCTACGATATTTCCAGCAAGCCGCCGGCCACCATCGAGTGGGAGTGACGGGCACTGGCTGGCAATGTCTAGCAACGGCAGGCATTTCGGCTGAGGGTAAAAGAACTTTCCGCTAAGCGATAGACTGTATGTAAACACAGTATTGCAAGGACGCGGAACATGCCTCATGTGGCGGCCAGGACGGCCAGCCGGGATCGGGATACTGGTCGTTACCAGAGCCACCGACCCGAGCAAACCCTTCTCTATCAGATCGTTGACGAGTATTACCCGGCATTCGCTGCGCTTATGGCAGAGCAGGGAAAGGAATTGCCGGGCTATGTGCAACGGGAATTTGAAGAATTTCTCCAAAGCCCGCGACGCAGCGCCGGCAGGCAGAGCAAGTAGAGGGCAGCGCCTGCAATCCATGCCCACCCGTTCCACGTTGTTATAGAAGCCGCATAGATCGCCGTGAAGAGGAGGGGTCCGACGATCGAGGTCAGGCTGGTGAGCGCCGCCAGTGAGCCTTGCAGCTGCCCCTGACGTTCCTCATCCACCTGCCTGGACAACATTGCTTGCAGCGCCGGCATTCCGATGCCACCCGAAGCAAGCAGGACCATGATCGGGAACGCCATCCATCCCCGTGTCGCGAAGGCAAGCAGGATGTAGCCTGTGCCGTCGGCAATCATTCCGAGCATGAGTGCCCGCCTTTCGCCGAGCCGGGCGGCTACAGGGCCGGTGATCATTGCCTGGGCGAGTGAATGCAGAATGCCAAATGCGGCAAGCGAAATGCCGATCGTGGTCGCGTCCCAGTGAAAGCGATCCTCGCCGAAAATGACCCAAAGCGCGGCCGGCACCTGTCCGACAAGTTGCATGATGAAGAAGACCGCCATCAGGGCGGCGACGACGGTCATGCCCCGGGCCCACCGGAACGAAGCGAGCGGGTTGAGAGCCTCCCGGCGTAACGGCCGGCGTTCGCCTTTGTGCGACTCCGGCAAAAGGAAACAGCCCGTCAGGAAATTGAGGCCGTTCAAGGCTGCCGCGGCGAAGAACGGAGCGTGGGGGGAGAAACCGCCCATCAGCCCACCGAGCACAGGTCCCGCGACCATCCCGAACCCGAAACAGGCGCTCATGAAGCCGAAGTGCCGCGCGCGCTCATCGCCATCAGTGATATCGGCAATATAAGCGCCGGCTACCGCCCCAGTCGCCCCGGTGATGCCGGCCACGATCCGCCCGATATAGAGAACCCAAAGGAAAGGCGCCGTCGCCATGATGGCGTAGTCGACAGCAGCGCCGGCCAGCGAGACGAGCAAGACCGGCCGCCGCCCGAAACGATCCGACAGCGCGCCCAGCACAGGTGCGCAGGCAAATTGCATCAACGCATACAGCGCCAGCAGAATGCCATAGTGGGCGGTGACGTCGTTCGAGTGAACCAGATCGCGCAGGAGGCCCGGCAGCACCGGCATAATCAGGCCGATGCCGACAGCGTCGAGCGCGACAGTGCTCAGAATTACGATCAGGGGTCTGTTGGGTTTCAC
Organism: Halopseudomonas sp. Lyrl_26; assembly: GCF_051948695.1. Taxonomy (NCBI): domain Bacteria; kingdom Pseudomonadati; phylum Pseudomonadota; class Gammaproteobacteria; order Pseudomonadales; family Pseudomonadaceae; genus Halopseudomonas; species Halopseudomonas sp. Lyrl_26. The sequence continues at coordinate 2,243 of NZ_JAYJLH010000010.1, read as the reverse complement.
GTCTGGCCTCCGGACCAGCCTCCGCTGGTCCGATTGAACGCGCGGATTCTTTATCACTGATAAGTTGGTGGACATATTAGTTTATCAGTGATAAAGTGTCAAGCATGACAAAGTTGCAGCCGAATACAGTGATCCGTGCCGCCCTGGACCTGTTGAACGAGGTCGGCGTAGACGGTCTGACGACACGCAAACTGGCGGAACGGTTGGGGGTTCAGCAGCCGGCGCTTTACTGGCACTTCAGGAACAAGCGGGCGCTGCTCGACGCACTGGCCGAAGCCATGCTGGCGGAGAATCATACGCATTCGGTGCCGAGAGCCGACGACGACTGGCGCTCATTTCTGATCGGGAATGCCCGCAGCTTCAGGCAGGCGCTGCTCGCCTACCGCGATGGCGCGCGCATCCATGCCGGCACGCGACCGGGCGCACCGCAGATGGAAACGGCCGACGCGCAGCTTCGCTTCCTCTGCGAGGCGGGTTTTTCGGCCGGGGACGCCGTCAATGCGCTGATGACAATCAGCTACTTCACTGTTGGGGCCGTGCTTGAGGAGCAGGCCGGCGGCACCGTTGAACAGGCTCCGCTCTCGCCGCTGTTGCGGGCCGCGATAGACGCCTTCGACGAAGCCGGTCCGGACGCAGCGTTCGAGCAGGGACTCGCGGTGATTGTCGATGGATTGGCGAAAAGGAGGCTCGTTGTCAGGAACGTTGAAGGACCGAGAAAGGGTGACGATTGATCAGGACCGCTGCCGGAGCGCAACCCACTCACTACAGCAGAGCCATGTAGACAACATCCCCTCCCCCTTTCCACCGCGTCAGACGCCCGTAGCAGCCCGCTACGGGCTTTTTCATGCCCTGCCCTAGCGTCCAAGCCTCACGGCCGCGCTCGGCCTCTCTGGCGGCCTTCTGGCGCTCCTGCTGCGGCGTCCGCTCGTGGGCCGTGGCGCGGGTCCGCGCGCCGGCCTCGTGCGCCTGGCGCTCGCGGGCGAGGTCCAGGGCGGCCGTCTTCACGTTCTGCCTTGCGCAGATGAGATAGATCTAGCGTGGACTCAAGGCTCTCGCGAATGGCTCGCGTTGGAAACTTTCATTGACACTTGAGGGGCACCGCAGGGAAATTCTCGTCCTTGCGAGAACCGGCTATGTCGTGCTGCGCATCGAGCCTGCGCCCTTGGCTTGTCTCGCCCCTCTCCGCGTCGCTACGGGGCTTCCAGGGGTCGTTTGCGGGAAGGGGCGAAATCCTACGCTAAGGCTTTGGCCAACGATATTCTCCGGTAAGATTGATGTGTTCCCAGGGGATAGGAGAAGTCGCTTGATATCTAGTATGACGTCTGTCGCACCTGCTTGATCGCGGCCGCGATAGCTAGATCGCGTTGCTCCTCTTCTCCATCCGCGTTCCAAGCTGCGGAAAGGCACCCATAAGCGTACGCCTGGTCGAGCAGGCGACGCGGATCGACGTCCAGCGCACGAGAGAATGCGTCCGCCATCTGTGCAATGCGTCTAGGATCGAGACAAAGGTCGTCTCTGTCAGCCGGATCGTAGAACATATTGGCGGCGCCAAAGCCCACTTCACCGACCAGACCGACGGGATCTATCACCAGCCAGCCGCGACTGGAGAACATGATGTTTTCATGATGCAGATCGCCATGTAGCCCACGCAGTTCCGAGGCATTGCTCATCATTTGATCGGCTATAATCGCCGCGTGGACGTAGTCAGTTTGACAACCTGCGTTTTGATCATCGCGCGCCCGCTGAAACAAAGCTGCAAAGCGATCCCGGATCGGGAGAAGGGCAGAAGGCAGGGGTTCCTCAGATGCGGCATACAGCTTCGCCATTAGTTCCGCTGCAATTTCGGTCGCCTGGTAGTCGCCGTGCTCGGCAACGATGTGAGAGAGCATTCGCTCCCCGGCATATTCGAGCAACATCAGATTGTTCTCACGACCGAGCAACCGGACTGCTCCCCTCCCATTGCGCCATACCAGATAGTCGGCCCCGCGCAGTTCATCAGCAATGTCTTCTATAGGTTTCAATCCCTTGACGATTGCAGGAGTCCCGTCTGGCAATGAAACTTTCCAAACGAGGCTGGAAAAGGTGTCCGCAATGAGAACAGGTTGCGAAACGTGCCAATGAGCAGGAAAAACAGGCGGCATGAACGCCTGGCACAGCGGATCGCAAACCTGGCGCGGCTTTTGGTACAAAAGGCATGACAGGTTTGCGAATCCGTTGCTGCCACTTGTTAACCCTTTTGCCAG
>NZ_JAYJLH010000009.1:0-91542 GCF_051948695.1 Halopseudomonas sp. Lyrl_26 | reverse complement strand
GGTTTCCGGGAAGCAGCTCCCCGGGGTGTAGCGCACCTGCGCTACGCCTGCGTTGTCTGCGCGCGCTTACGTCGGCGAGCCGGTGCGCCCCCGGGAGGGACGAGCACCAGCTCGTCCGCGGTGCAGCAGGAGGACGCACCCATCGAGCCGGCAGGCGCGCTGCGCTGTTCGCACCCGGGGCGGGTGCTCCTATAAGGTGACGACGCCAGGGAGGCGAGCTTGGCGTGTCCAATCGCGGCCCTTGGGCTCGAGGTTTCCGGGAAGCGTGCTCCCCCGGGGTGTAGCGCACCTGCGCTACGCCTGCGTTGTCTGCGCGCTTACGCCGGCGAACGGGTGTACCCCCGGGAGGGACGAGCACCAGCTCGTCCGCAGTGCAGCAGGAGGACCGGTCCATCGGGCCAACCGACGCGCTGCGCTGTTCGCACCCGGGGCGGGTGCTCCTTGTATCTCTCCCCGAGTGTTGATTAGCTATCAACACTTTGGTCGGACGCAAGCCTGTGGTGCTCCTGAGGGCAATGACCCTGCGACGTAGATCAGGCTCCGACCTTTCTCTCAACCTGTACGGTATCCGGGCTCTCCCCAGGCGGGATGAAGCCGCATAGACAAGGCGAGGAATGGAGAGATGGCATTTGTTGGCATTGATGTAAGCAAAGACAAGCTGGACGTGCTGTGGCTGCGTCAGAACGTACCGCTGAAAGTGAAAACCAGGGTGTTCCGCAACCACCGCCCGTTACTCCAAGAGGTGGGCCAGTGGCTGCTCAAGCAGACGGAAGAAGCCCCGGAAAACATCCATGTAGTGCTGGAAGCAACCAGCATATATCACGAGAACCTGTGCCATGCGCTGCATGAGGCGGGCTTTATCGTCTACGTAGCTAACCCCGCCAGGGTGAAAGACTTCGCCCGCAGCGAAGGTGCGCTGAACAAGACAGATAAAAAGGACTCACTGGTACTGGCTTTGTACGGCCAGGAGAAACACTCGCGGTTAGTGCGGTGGCAGCCTGAAGCGCGAGAGATCAGAGAGTTGCGCTCTCTGATGGCCCGCCTGGAGGCGCTGGAGAAAGATTTGCGGCGGGAACAGAATCGGCGAGAGAAGGCGCTGATGACACAGACCAACCTGCGCGTCATAGAGTCTATCGAAGACATGATCGGCGCGCTGAAAGAAGAAATCCGCAAACTGAAGAGCGATATCGACCAGCATATCAATGGGCACCCCGAGTTGAAGCAGGATCGCGAACTCTTGCAGAGCATTCCGGGTGTGGCCGAGGTTTGTTCTGTACAGCTGTTGTCCGTCCTGCGTAGCCGAGACTTCGGCTCTGCCAGGGAGTGCGCTGCCTTTGTTGGTTTGGTGCCGGTGCATACTCAGTCAGGCAGCACATTGCGTAAACAGTCCAGGATCAGCAAGGCTGGTCGAAGCAGCGTACGACAGAAGCTCTACATGGCAGCCATAACAGCCTCCCAGTACAACCCCGATGTGCGGGCACTGAAAAGACGAATGGCAGCAAAAGGTAAGGCGGGAATGACCATTGTCGCGGCTGCTATGCGCAAGCTGATACATATCGCCTTCGGAGTGTTAAAGCATCAGCAAGGATATGTGCCGCAAGCCGCCTGAAAGGGCTTGCAGCACATTAGGGGAGACGGTATCTACAAGGTGACGACGCCAGGGAGGCGAGCTTGGCGTGTCCAATCGCGGCCCGTGGGCTCGACGTTCCCGGGAAGTGGGCTCCCCGGGGTGTAGCGCACCTGCGCTACGCCTGCGTTGTCTGCGCGCTTACGTCGGCGAGCCGGTGCAGCCCCGGGAGGGACGAGCACCAGCTCGTCCGCGGTGCAGCAGGAGGGCCCGCACATCGAGCCAGCAGGTGTGCGACGCTGTTCGCACCCGGGGCGGGTGCTCCTACAGGATTACGACATCCGGAAGGCGGGTTCACGGCAGCCGCCGTGTTCCGTCTTACTCGTCCCGGCGCAGATCCTCCGGGATCGGCGGTTCGGGCATCGGGCCGGGACGCTGTCCCTTGCCCTGCTGATACTGGCGGATCTGGTAGACATAGGCCAGCACCTGGGCCACGGCGAGATAGAGGCCGGCCGGGATCGGCTGCGAGAGTTCGGTACTGTAGTACACCGCCCGTGCCAGCGGGGGCGATTCGAGGACGATGACATCGTGCTCGGTGGCGACCTCGCGGATCTTCTGCGCCAGAAGGTCGGCGCCCTTGGCCACCACCACCGGCGCGCCGGATTGCACCGGGTCGTATTTCAGCGCCACCGCGTAGTGGGTCGGGTTGGTGATTACCACGTCGGCCTTGGGTACCTCGCCCATCATGCGCCGCTCGGCCATTTCCCGCTGCAGCTGGCGGACACGGGACTTGACCTCGGGCTTGCCCTCACTGTCCTTGTACTCGTCGCGCACTTCCTGCTTGGTCATTTTGGTCTTCTGCTTGTTATCCCAGATCTGGAAGGGCACATCCACTGCCGCGATCAGGATCAGCGCCGATGCCAGCAGCACCAGTGACGTGCCCAGCACCCAGGCACTGTGGGCGATGGCCGTGGGCAGGGGCTGGCTGCCCAGCGCCAGCAGATCATCGGTGCGCATGTTGAGCACCACCAGGGCCATGACCAGCACCACCAGAAACTTCGCCAGGGCCTTGAGCAGCTCGACCAGAGCCTTGATGGAGAACATCCGCTTGAGCCCGGCCAGCGGGTTGAGCCGTTCGCCCTTGGGGGCCAGCAGCTTGGCGCTGAACAGCCAGCCGCCGAGCAGCACCGGGCCGACCAGCGCTGCCACCAGCAGCATGAACAGCAGCGGCGCCAGCCCCGAAAAACCGTGGTTGAGTGAAGACAGCAGGTGCAGGCCCATGCTGTCGGTGTTGTAAAGGGCCTCGCGCTCTATGGAAAAGTTGTACACCATCAGATCCATCAACCGCTGCGCCAGGCGCGGGCCGAGCATCAGCAGGCCGACTGCCGCCACCATGACCACGGCCAGGGTGTTGAGCTCCTTGGACCGGGCAACCTGCCCTTTCTCCCGGGATTCCTTCTGGCGTTTCGCCGTGGGTTCTTCCGTGCGTTCCTGGCCGCTGTCTTCCGCCATCAGCGCGCCCCCACCATTTCCCGCAGCCAGATCAGGGCTTCGGAGGCCAGCAGGTGATACTGCCCGGCGGCATTAACCAGCAATACCCAGAGAATGAACAGACCGAAGACCAGGGTCAGCGGAAAGCCGATGGAGAAGATGTTCAGCTGGGGGGCGGCGCGCATCATCACGCCGAAAGACAGGTTGACGATCAGCAGCGCGGTGACTGCCGGCAGACCGATAAGCAGCGCTGAGGCCATGACCCAGGAAAAGCGCAGCACCAGGGTGTGGAAGTCCACCGCCTGCAGGGTCTGACCGATGGGCAGCGTGGTGAAACTCTCCACCAGCACCTCGATCACCACCAGATGTCCGTTGAGCGCCAGAAACAGCAGGGTCACCAGCATGGTGAACACCTGGGCCACGACCGCCACGGAAATCCCCATGGCCGGATCGTTCATCGAGGCAAAACCCAGCCCCATCTGCATGGCGATGATCTGCCCGGCAATCACATGGATCTGGAACAGCAGCTGCAGCAGAAAGCCCATGCTGGCACCGATCAGTATCTGCTCGGCAATGACCACCCAGGTACTCAGCGCCAGGGGCTCGAGCTGCGGTACTTCGGCAATCTGCGGCGCCACCAGCGCGGTCAGGGCCAGCGCCAGGTACAGACGGATGCGCATCGGCAACAGCTGGGTACCTATCACCGGCATGGTCATGAGCACTGCACCGATACGGAACAGCACCCACAGATAGCCGGCTATCCAGCGGCCGATATCACTGCCCGCCAGTTCGATCATCAGCCGATCAGCCCCGGAATGCTGCGGTACAGCTGGTCAGTAAACTCGATCAGCTGGCGTACCAGCCAGGGACCGAGGAAGATGATGGTGACAAAGGTGAACAGCAGGCGCGGCAGGAAGCTCAGCGTCTGCTCGTTGATCTGGGTAGCGGCCTGAAATACCGCCACCAGCAGACCGACCAGCAGACTGGGCACCACTATGACCGCGACTATGGTGGTGGTCAGCCAGAGTGCCTGGCGGAACAGATCCACTGCTACTTCAGGTGTCATTGTTCAGTCTCCTCCATGGAGCCGGAGCCCGCGTGTATATCTGGCGGCGAGCCGATGCTCGCCAACCCGGGGAAGCCGGCAGTGCGGAGTCACGCACGTCCCCTAGGTCACTGCAAAACTGGCGGCCAGGGTACCTATGATCAGGGCCCAGCCGTCGACCAGCACGAACAGCATGATCTTGAAAGGCAGCGAGATGATCAGCGGCGACAGCATCATCATACCCATGGCCATGAGCACGCTGGCCACCACCAGGTCGATCACCAGGAAGGGGATGAAGATCATGAAGCCGATCTGGAAAGCGGTCTTGAGCTCCGAGGTAACGAAGGCGGGTACCAGGATATGAAAAGGCACGTCCTCGGGCCCGGTCAGATCGGTGCGTTTGGCCAGCCTGACGAACAGCTCCAGATCGGTCTCCCGGGTCTGCGCCAGCATGAATTCACGCATGGGACCACCCGCCGCCTCGAGCGCCTGCTGGGGTGCCAGCTGCTCGTTCAGATAGGGCTGCAGCGCATCGTTGTTGATGCGCTCGAACACCGGGGCCATGATGAACAGGGTGAGAAACAGCGCCAGCCCTATGAGGATCTGGCTGGAAGGCGTCGACTGCAGCCCCAGAGCCTGACGCAGGATGGCGAACACTATGATGATGCGGGTGAAGCTGGTCATCATCATGACGAACGCCGGAATGAAGGTCAGCGCACTCATCAGCAGCAGTATCTGCAGGCTGACCGAGTAGGTCTGCTGGCCCTCGGCGTCGGTGGTCAGGGTGATGGCCGGCAGACTCAGAGGGTCGCCGGCGGTCTGGGCAAACGCCATGGGCGTCAGCAGGGTCAACAACAGCAGCGCCCAGCGCATCATGGCTTCTGGTCCCTCTTCAGCATTGCCTGCAGCTTGCGGGCGAAATCGCCACCGCCAGCTCCAGCATCATCCGTTACCGGTTCTTCCAGCACATGCAGGGTGGTGATGCGCCCGGGCGATATGCCCAGCAGCAGCTGCCGGCCACCGACCTCGACCAGGGCCAGGCGATCACGCGGCCCCAGCGGATAGAGGCTGATGACACGGATATGCTGGCCGCCCTGGGGCGCCAGCGGGCCGACCCGGCGCATCAGGTAGCCGAGCAGGAAGATCAGCCCGACCACCACCAGCAGCCCCAACCCCATCTGCACCAGCTGACCCGTCAGGTTGGTGCCGGGCCCCGGTTCCGCAGCGGCCGCAGTCAGCGGCAACGCCAGCAGCCCCGTCAGCGGGGCGCACATCAACCGGCGCAACAGCATGTCAGCTGAGCTTCTTGATACGTTCGGCCTGGCTGATCACGTCGGTCAGGCGAATACCGAACTTCTCGTTGACCACCACCACTTCGCCATGGGCGATCAGGGTACCGTTGACCTTGACGTCCAGCGGCTCCCCTGCCAGTCGATCCAGCTCCACCACGGAGCCCTGATTGAGCTGCAGCAGGTTGCGGATGGTGATATCAGTATTGCCGACTTCCATGGAAATGGTCACCGGAATATCCAGAATCACATCCAGATTCGGTCCATCCGTGCCACCGAACAGATCACCTCCGGCCTGCCTGGTCGGCGCACCGAAGTCCTCCATCGGAGGACGCGACACGTTGTCTTCCAGCATGGCATCGATATCATCCTGACTGGCATTGCCCGCCTCGTTCAGCGCAGCAGCCCACTCATCAGCCAGCGCCTGCTCCTCTGCACTGATGTCGTCCTTATTGTCCTCAGCCATCTTGCCTGATCCTCACTTGCCTGAATGCATTATGCGCATTGTTACAGCCTATACCCTGCCGCCAACAGATCAACGTGGGCGGGTGATCGGCCCCAGAATCTGCAACGCCAGGTTGCCTTTGGCCGCACCCAGCCGCGCCTTGAAGGTCGGTACGCCATTGGCGCAGAGCACCATATGTTCGGGCATTTCCACCGGAATCACATCGCCGGGCTGCATGCTCAGCAGGTCTCGCAGCTTCAGCTCGCGCCGCACCACGGTGGCGCTGAGCGGCACCCTGGCGGCGGTAATCTCTTCACGCAGGGCCCTGACCCAGCGCTCATCGTGCTCGTCGACATCCGACTGCACCCCCGAATCGAGCACCTCGCGCAGGGGCTCGATCATCGAATAGGGCATGGTCACGTGCATCTCTCCACCACCGCCATCGAGCTCGATATGGAAGGTGGAAACCACCACCACCTCGCTGGGGCTGACGATATTGGCCAGAGCCGGGTTGACCTCGGAGTTGACGTATTCGAACTGTACATCCTTGACCGCCTGCCAGGCCTCCTTCAGATCGACGAAGGCCTGCTCCAGCACCATGCGCACTACCCGCAGCTCAGTGGGGGTGAACTCGCGGCCCTCGATCTTGGCATGCCGACCATCGCCCCCGAAGAAATTGTCCACCAGCTTGAACACCAGACGGGCGTCGAGGATGAACAGGGCCGTGCCGCGCAGGGGCTTCATCTTCACCAGGTTGAGGCTGGTCGGGACGTACAGCGTGTGAACATATTCGCCGAACTTCATCACCTGGACGCCCCCCACCGAGACGTCGGCGGAGCGGCGCAGCAGGTTGAACATGCTGATGCGGGTGTAGCGGGCGAAGCGCTCGTTGATCATTTCCAGCGTGGGCATGCGCCCGCGCACTATCCTGTCCTGGCTGGTCAGGTCGTAGCTTTTTACGCCGCCCGGCTCACTGTCCTGCTCACTGTCAATGATGCCCTCGTCCACCCCGTGCAGCAGGGCATCGATTTCATCCTGGGAAAGCAGATCCTGAACCGCCATATTATTCTTCCTATTGCAGAACCAGATTGGTGAACAGTACCGACTCGATTATCGGCTTGCCGAGCTCCTGCTCCATCAGGCTCTGTACCGCAAGGGTGGCCTGCTCGCGCAGTGTTTCCTTGCCTTCGGCAGTCATCAGCTGTTCGAAATCAGCACTACTGAACAGCATCACCAGTTGATTGCGTATCAAGGGTGAATGTTCCTTTGCTGCTGCCATGGCTTCGGGGTCGCGGCCCATGAGGACCACGCTGACCTGCATGTAACGCTGGCGCCCGCCATGGGCATAATTCACGGTGAAGGCTGGATCCAGCGGCTGATAGAGCGCCGGCAGCCGGGCCGGCTCCCTTGCCGCCGCGCTGACCGCGCCGTTGTCGTTGCCGTTGCTACCGGACAACAGTGCGTAGGCCAGCCCCGCCGCCGACAGCAGGAAAGCCACCAGCCCCACGCAGATCAGGATCAGGGACTTGCTCTTTCCTTCGGGTTGTACTTGCGGAGCCTGCTGCTGGGCTCCCGCCTGGTTTCTTGCCATGACAAATTTCCGTCGCCAGATGGCGCTTGATCGACTGTAGTGAATCACTGCATTGATCGTGCCAGAAGCGCAACGGATGCGCGGCATCCAGCACAGGTGCCGCACAAGGATAAAGCCCGGCGCGGCAAATGTCTCACTTTGTCATGCGGATCCACAGGGTCCTGACGTGATTGCAGCGGGGAGAGGAAGAGCGGGCCGGGCCGCAGCTGCGGGCACGCCCCGAAGCCAGGTCGGATTATACGTAGTAGTCCACCAGTCCGCGCAGCGGTCGTTCGACCCGCTGCGTAGCAGCGGCAACCTGTTCTGTGTCGGCATCGCCGCGCCCTGAATTGCCGGTGCCGCCCTGCCCGCCCGAGCGCTCCGCCAGCTGCCCGTCACCCTGACGGGACTGCTCGCCGGCGGAACGGTCTGCGACGGTAACCTGGGTCTGCTCCAGGCCCTGGCCGGCAAACATCTCGCGCAGGCGATGCATCTGACCTTCCAGCGCTTCCCGCACGCCGGGGTTCTGGCTGACGAACTGAACCTGCAGTTCCTGACCGCGGTTCTGGATATGAATCTCCAGCGGTCCCAGCTCCGCCGGGTCCAGCTGGATCTCCACACTGCGCAGGTTCTGGCTGGACATCCACATCACCCGCTCAACCATGGCCTCGCCCCAGCTCTGATGGCCGAAGGGCACCGTAGCCGGCTGCATGGCGGCCGCTACCGGGCGAGCGGTCAGCGGCGCTGCGGCGCTGCTCGAGGCAGCATGGCTGCGGCCCAGACCTTCCAGCGCGTCGCCCTCCTCTCCCAGCCCGGTACGGGCGGGGTCCATCTGCTCCAGCAGCCGGCTGAACTGGGTGGCGGTCACCGGTGCCGCCTCCCCCATGGTGCGCTGCAGGGCTGCCAGGTCCTGCTGCCCCGGCAGCTGGACCGTGGCAGACTGGCCGGCGGGCGAAGCGGTTGCCACGCTCGGGGCGGTCGACATCTTGGTCGTACTGCTGCGGACAGTATCGGTCAGCTGCGCAGCACCGTCGGCCCGCCCGCCGGGCGTGCCCGCATCCGCGTCCAGCATCCCAGCCTCCGGGTTGGTTACCGGAAGCTGGCCCTGGGAGTTGATGCCCGGCATCCGGGTAACGGGCTGGGCTGCGGAGCCTGGCTCCCCACCGGGGGTTGCGGTCCCGGGTACAGCGCCGGGCTGCAGCAACTGCATCCACTGGCTGATGACGGCCAGCGCCTCACCACTCACAGGCTCGCCGTCCTGCTGCGGCAACTGCTCGATCAATTGCTGCAACTCGGACGGCAAGACCTTGCCGTCAACGGCAAGGCTTGCCTCCTCCAATGCCGCCAGCTGGTCCGCGCTCAGATTGCCGACCAGCGACTCCAGCTCCTCGGGCAACTGCTCGGCAAGCAGACCGGCGAACAGCTCCCCACCCTCGCCCACCGTTGATTTCTGCGGGCTGGAGCTGCCCTGAGCAAGGCGCAGATCGCTACTGAAGATGGCCATCAAGGCCTGACTGGTGGACATCGGGACTCTCCATGAAAGACGCAATCGCGGTCAATTGCAGCCTGCCCGCGGCAGGATTTGTCTGTGCTGCAGGTTATGGAGCAACTTCCGGGCCAATGCGGCGCCGGATCATTCGTTGCTGGAGCTGCGCTGACTGAACAGGCGCTGGGTCAGCTCATCCAGCAGCTTCTGCTCCTGCTTGTCAGCCCGGGCCCGGGCCTCTTCCCGGTAACGCTCGATCAGCTTGCGCAGCGCCTCGACCCGCTGGTAGCGCTGGCGCCAGTTATCCCGGGCCCGCTGCAGGCTCGCGGCATACCAGTCCACCGTCTGCCTCTGCTGCTCGATGGCCACGTGCATCTGGCTCATGAAGCGCTGGTAGTTGATCAGCCAGTCACGGCCCACACCCTGACTGCCGCGCTGGGTCCAGCCCTTCTCGTATTCGCTGGCATAGTGCTCCAGGTCACGCAGGCGGTTACCGGCGTCCTCCAGCTGCCGCTGGCATTCCCCGAGGGAACGGGCGGCCTTGCGCTCCTCTTCCAGCGCCATGTCCAGCACCGGCGCCATGCGTCTGGCTCTGGGATCAGTCATTGATCAGCTGTTCCAGCTCCGCGCGGCTCTGTTCCAGACTGAAACTTTCCCGCAGCCCCTGGCGCAGGAAGGCCTGGATGGCGGGCATCCTGGCGATGGCCTTGTCGGTCATGGGGTCCGAGCCGGCGGCGTAGGCGCCGACACTGATCAGATCACGGCTCTGTTGATAGCGGGCGTAGAGCTGCTTGAGCTGCTGGGCCTGACGCAGGTGCTCGGGGGTGACTATCTGCGGCATGGCACGGCTGATCGAGGCCTCGATATCGATGGCCGGGTAGTGCCCTTCTTCGGCCAGCCGCCGCGACAGCACAACGTGACCATCGAGAATGGCCCGCGCGGAATCGGCAATGGGATCCTGCTGGTCATCCCCCTCCGACAGCACGGTATAGAAGGCGGTGATGGAGCCGCCGCCCTGCTCGGCGTTACCAGCCCGCTCGACCAGCGCCGGCAGTCTGGCAAAAACCGAAGGCGGGTAGCCCTTGGTCGCCGGCGGCTCGCCGATGGCCAGGGCAATCTCCCGCTGGGCCTGGGCATAGCGGGTCAGGGAATCCATCAGCAGCAGCACGTTCTTGCCCTTGTCGCGGAAATATTCCGCCACCCGGGTGCAGTACATGGCGGCGCGCAGGCGCATCAGCGGCGCATCATCGGCGGGGGAAGCCACCACCACGGAGCGCGCCAGGCCTTCGGTACCGAGAATCTCCTCGATGAACTCCTTGACCTCGCGACCCCGTTCACCAACCAGACCGACCACGATGATCTCCGCCTCGGTGAAGCGGGTCATCATGCCCAACAGCACGCTCTTGCCCACGCCGCTACCGGCAAACAGCCCCAGACGCTGACCGCGACCCACGGTCAACATACTGTTGATTGCGCGGATGCCCACATCCAGCGTTTCGTCAATCGGATGGCGCTTGAGCGGGTTGATGGTCGGACCGTCCAGGCTGACCCAGTCCTCGCAGACGAAGGCGCCCTTGCCGTCCAGCGGTCGACCGATGCCGTCCAGCACGCGACCGAGCATGCCGCTGCCCATCGGCAGCTTGCCCCCGCCCGCGGAGGGCACCACGCGGGCGCCGGGCTGCATGCTCTGCATGCGATCGACCGGCATGAGATAGATCTTGCTGCCGGCAAAGCCAACCACCTCGGCTTCGACCCGTTCCTCCCCCTGGGGCGTCTCGTTGATCACCACGCAGCGGCTGCCGACCTGGGCCTTCAGGCCCTCGGCCTCCAGGGTCAGGCCGACCATGCGGATCAGCCGGCCCTCGACCACAGGTGCCGCGGGCAGCTCCACTGCCGGCACGTAGCCGCTGAGCCGCCGGGCGAAGCTGATACGCCGGGCTTCAGCCATCAGCGCTTTCTCCGCTGAGATCCAGATCCGCCGCCGGCGGATTGGCGCGCTGCTCGCGCCGCTGATCATGCAGCTGCTGGATTACCTGTTGCAGGCGTGTCTCGCGACTGGCGTCGACCTGGCTGTGCTCGGCCTCGACGCGGCAGCCGCCGGGCAGCAGCTGGTCGTCCTCCAGCAGGCGCCAGCTCTCCTCATGGCGCTCGCGGATGGCCCTGACGGTTTCGAAATCGGTGGGATTGAGATAGATGCGGATCTGCTCGGCCCCCACGGGCAACGCCTTGAGCGCACCGCGCAGGACCTGACGGATCTGGCTGGAGTCGCTGTGCAACTCGCGCTGCGCCACCTGGCGCACCATGGTTTCCACCAGCTCCAGCAGCATGTCCTCGATCTGCTCGTCCTGATCGCGGACAGGCTCCATCAGGTGGGTCATCAGCGCTTCCAGCTCAGCCACCCGGGCTTCCAGACGCTCGCGGGCCTCCTGCTGGGCCTTGAGCTGGCCGGAATGGAAACCGTCACGCTCGCCGGTAGCAAAGCCCTCGTTATAGGCCTCGGCGCGGATCTGCTCCAGTTCCTCGACGGTGAAGGGCTTGACCTCGGGTTCCTCGGGGATCTCTTCGACCGCAGGTGCCTCCACCTCCGGTTCAGGCTCGGCCTCGGGCGTGTCTTCCCGGGGCACGTGGTGGCCGTCCAGATCGAAACTGGGCAGGTCCCAGAGGTTGAAGGCCTCCACCCGGTCGGCGCGGATCAGATCGCTGTCATTCTTGTCACTCATGCCACGGTGTATCCCCTGTCAGTCCTGCCCACGCTCACCCTGCCTGTGAAAGCGTCCGCGGGTGCGCCGCCCCCGGCCCGAAGCCAGGCCCTCTCAGAGGCTCAGACGCCCCGCGTATCAGATCATTTCCTCGGCACCCTTGCCACCGAGAACGATTTCGCCGGCATCGGCCATGCGCCGGGCAATGGTGAGAATTTCCTTCTGCGCCGCCTCCACCTCGCTGATGCGGACCGGCCCCTTGGCCTCCAGATCGTCCTGCAGCAGCTCGGAGGCGCGCTTGGACATGTTGCGGAAGATCTTGTCCTTGACCTCGTCGTCAGCACCCTTGAGCGCCACGACCAGCACCTCGCTGGAGACTTCGCGCAGCAGCAGCTGGATACCCCGGTCGTCCACGTCGGCAAGATTATCAAACACGAACATCAGATCCTCGATCTTGTTCGACAGATCCTCGTCCATTTCACGGATAGCCTCGATCAGCTGTGCTTCGGTCGAACTCTCCAGGTAGTTCATGATGTCCGCCGTGCGCTTGACCCCACCCATGTTGGCGCGGGTGGTGTTGGAGTTGCCGGCGAACTGCTTCTCCAGCACCTCGTTGAGCTCCTTGAGCGCCGAGGGCTGTACGGTATTGAGCGCCGACACCCGCAGCAGCACGTCCAGTCGCACCTTGTGATCGAAGTAGCTGATCACCTCGGCGGCCATGTCCGGGTCCAGATAGGCCACGACGATGGCCTGAATCTGCGGATGCTCGTAGCGGATCACATCGGCGACCGCGCGGGGCTCCATCCACTTGAGGCTGTCCAGCCCCGATGTGCTGCCACCCATGAGAATGCGGTCGACCAGACTGTTGGCCTTGTCTTCACCCAGGGCCTGGGTCAGCATGGTGCGGATGTAGCCATCGGCGCCGACCCCCAGACCGGTCTGGTCGCTGGCCACCTCGATGAAGTCCGCCATCACCTGCTGCACCTGATCCCGATTGACCGTGCGCAGGCCGGCCATGGCGCTGCCGACGCGTTGCACTTCCTTGGGGCCCATGTGCCGCAGCACCGCTGCTGCGTCGGACTCACCGAGGCTCAGCAGAAAGATCGCCGCCTTGTCCAGCTTGCTCAGCTTCTGGGTACGCCTGTCGTCACTCATCGGAATTGATCCACTCCTTGACCACCTGGGCCACCCGGCCGGGGTCTTCGGCCAGCAGGCCCTTGATCGCATTCAGCTGCTGCTCGTAACCGGCACCCGGCGGCGGCAGCAGCACCGGCCCGGAGGTCGGCCCGGACAGGCTGACAGTATCATCACTCAGTTCGTCGGTCAGCAGAGGGTCATTGCCCGCCGCGGGATAGGGATAGTTGTCGGCAGGCTGGCGATTGCCGCCGCCGATACCCTTGAGCACCGGGCGCAGCACGCCGAAGACCAGCACCAGCACGAACACCACGCCCAGTATCTGCTTGGCGATATCCCAGAACCAGGGCTGACTCCAGAACGGGATCGGCGGGATCTCCAGCACTTCTCCGGTGGGTACGAAAGCGGCATTGACCACGCTGACGCTGTCGCCGCGGGCCTCATCATAGCCCACCGCATCGCGCACCAGCCGGGTCAGACTGGCCAGTTCCGCTTCACTCAGCGCCACGCCGACCATCTCGCCGGTTTCGGCGTTGAGCTGCTGGCGGTTGTCCACCACGACGGCTACCGACAGGCGGGTCAGCCGGCCCTGTTGCTGACGGCTGTAGCTGATCTGCCGGTCCAGCTCGAAGTTGCGGGTAGCCTGTTCACGGCTGTCGCGGGGCGGTGCAACGACCACCGGCTCGCCGGTCTCCGGATCGATCACCTGCTCCGGTACCGAGGTGGTGCCCGGAGGCTGGTTGCTCAGGGCACCGGGGATACCGACCGGCGCCTGCCCGGCCACGCGCTGCTCGCTGAGCACCTGCTCGCTGCGCAGCACGGCGTCAGGACTGAAGCTCTCGGCGGTGGATTCCAGGGTACTGAAGTCCACATCGGCGGACACCTCGGCACGATAACGGCCGTCGCCCAGTACCGGTTGCAGGATGCTGTGCACGCGTCGGGTGTAGGTATCTTCCAGACGTCTGGTGTGCTCGAACTGGCGACCGGCAATGGTCAGCTCGTTGAGCTCGTCCTGATCGGACAGCAGGTTGCCGTGCTGGTCGACCACCGTCACCTGATCCTTGCTCAGCTCGGGTACGCTGGTCGCCACCAGATTGACGATGGCCATGACCTGGGCGGCCTCCAGCTTGCGCCCGGCATAGAGCTCGAGCAGAACCGAGGCGCTGGGCTTGCGGTCATCCCGGACAAACACGGTGGAGCGCGGCATGGCAATGTGCACCCGCGCCGCCTTGACGTTGTAGAGACTGGAGATGGTCCGGGCCAGCTCGCCTTCCAGGCCCCGGCGATACTGGGTGGTCTCCATGAACTGGCTGGTACCCAGACCGCGCTCGCGGTCGAGAATCTCGAAACCGACATTGCCGTCACCCTGGGCCACACCGGCACTGGCCAGCTGCAGGCGGGCATCGGCCAGATCCTCGGAACGCACCAGCAGCGCGCCGCTGTTGGGCTCGACCTTGTAGCGGATGCGGCTCTGCTGCAGCACCTCGACCACCTGGCTGGCGTTGAGGTTGTCCATGCTGCCATACAGCGGGCGGTATTCAGGCTGCTGGGACCAGAGCACCACGGCAAAACCGATCGCCACACTCGCCGCCAACCCCACCAGCAACGCGAACTGGCGCAGCATGGGCAGCTGGGCGAGATTATCCAGAAAGCCCAGCCCCGGCAGCGGGCGGCGCGGCGTCTCCGGCAGAGCCGGGTCGGGGCGCGTGGCGGGCGTATTGGGAGTGGTGGCAGCGTCCATCAGGTGTTTCCTCGGTCAGGCACAGCGCAATCGGCCAGCTGGATCAGATAGGCATCTTCATGATGTCTTCGTAGGCGGTGATCAGCTTGTTGCGCACCTGGGTCATCGCCTGGAACGCCACGCTGGATTTCTGCGATGCTACCATCACCTGAGCCAGATCAATGCCCGGCACCCCCCGCTCGTAACCGCTCTGCAACTCGGCGGTGGTCTGCTGCAGTTCATTGACCCGGTTGACTGCCTGCTGCAGCAGATCATCGAATGCCGGCCCCCTGGTTTCCTGGGGCGCTGCGGGCGCTACCGGTTGCGGACGGCTCATCGCTTCCAGTTGCATGGAGCGCATCTGCAGCATCAGACGATTGAATTCAACACCCTGTGTCATTCACATTCTCCAGGCCGTAAATATTTTGACGGCAAAATCGACTCTGCAGAATATTCAGCAAGATTGATGCCAGCTCGCCGAGAGAACGCTGCCCCCGGCTCAGCCGGCAAACAGCATGGCATCCACATCCACACCGGCATCACGCATCTGGGCCAGCTTGTAGCGCAGGGTGCGCGGGCTGATGCCGAGGCGCTCCGCCGCCTCCTTGCGCCGTCCACGCTCGGCGCGCAGCACGTCGATGATCAACTGGAACTCCCGCTGCTTCACATCCTGCCCCAGAGCCCCTGCAGACACCGGTGGCGGCATATTGACCGCCGGCTGCACCGGCGGGGCCATGCTGATGCTGTTGGCCGTCAGACCCAGTCCGGGCATCGAGCCAAGGCACAGATCCGCCGCGCAGATCACCCCGCCCTGCTGCAGAATGAGGGCGCGCTGGATGGCGTTATCCAGTTCACGCACGTTGCCGGGCCAGCTGTGCTGACGCAGGGCCTGGCAGGCATCCTCGGCCAGACGCACCGGCCCCTGATTCATCTTGCCGGCATGCCTGGCCAGCAGACGCTCGGCGATCGGCAGTATGTCCCCGGGGCGCTCGCGCAGCGGTGTCCACTGCAGCGGGAAGACGCCGAGCCGGTAGTAAAGGTCCTCGCGGAAGCGCCCGGCCGCCACCTCGGCCTGCATGTCCCGGTTGGTGGTGGCGAGAATGCGGATGTCCAGTTCGATCAGCCGACGGCCACCTACCCGCTCCACCTCGCGCTCCTGCAATACGCGCAGCAACTTGGCCTGCAGCGCCAGGGGCATTTCCGATATCTCGTCCAGCAACAGGGTGCCGCCGTTGGCCTGCTCGAACTTGCCGGGCTGGGCGGCGACAGCTCCGGTGAAGGCGCCCTTCTCGTGACCGAACAGGGTCGCCTCCAGCATGTTCTCCGGAATGGCTGCGCAGTTGATGGCAATGAACGGCTGATCGGCCCTGGGTGAGTGCTGATGGATATAGCGCGCCAGCACCTCCTTGCCGGTGCCGGACTCGCCGGAAATCAGTACCGTCGAATCACTGGCGGCCACGCGCTGGGCCAGATACAGCAGCTGCTGGCTGGCCGGGTCCACTGCCACCGGACCGTCGGTACCGGCGCGCAGGCGGCCGAGGGCGTGCTGGGCGACCAGATCAAGCAGTGCCTGGGGCTCGAACGGTTTGACCAGATAGTCCACCGCGCCGTCACGCATGGCGACCACCGCGTTCTGCACCGTGCCGTAGGCGGTCATCAGCAATACCGGCAGTTGCGGGAAGCGTTCCCGCAGGGTGCGCAGCAGCGCATGACCGTCCATGCCCGGCATGTTCACATCGCTGACCACCATGGCGACGCTCTCCCGCTGCAGCAGGGTCAGTGCCGCCTCACCGTCGGCGGCTTCCAGGTAGTCGTAACCGCCCAGCGCCAGGGTGTCGGCCAGCGCCTCACGCAGGGCGCGATCATCCTCGACCAGCAGAATGCGTGACTTGCTCATCTAGTGCTTCCTCCTGAGACCGGCTGCGGCAGTACCGGCAGCACCAGTTCCGCCCAGCTTCCCTGCCCCGGCCGGCTGCGCAGAAGGAATGCGCCGCCATGGGCCTGGGCCACGGATTTGACAACGGATACACCCAGCCCGGTGCCCTGCTCCCGGGTGGTGTAGAAGGGCTCGCCGATCCGGGCCAGCTCGGCCCGGGTCATGCCCTTGCCTCCATCCACCACATTGAGGCTCAGGCGCCCTTCCTGCAGGCGCAGGATGACCTTCAGCCGCGGCTGCGGATAGCCGGCCTGGATGGCGTTCTCGATCAGATTCAGCGCAGCGCCCAGCAGGGTTTCCCGGTTGCATACCAGCTGCACGTCAGCGGGGGTGCGGTCGGCCCAGCGGCAATCGGCTCCGGCTTCGACGATCAGGGTCTCGGCCTGCTGCCTCAGCTCCCGGAACAGCTCGCGGGCCGACACTTGGCTGTTCAGCGGCAGATCCCCCTTGGCGAACAGCAGCATGTCGCGCACCTGCAGCTCGATGGCCTGCAGGCGGTCCTTGAGCCGCTGACTGAAACGCTGGCGGTGATTGGCCGTCAGCTCCGGCTGGTTCAGGTGACTGGCATAGAGCAAGGCGGTGGACAGTGGCGTGCGGATCTGGTGCGCAAGCGACGCCACCATGCGCCCCAGCGCTGACAGCCGTTCGTTACGCGCCAGCTGCGCCTGCAGCTGGCGCGTCTCGGTAAGGTCGGTGAGCAGGATGATCTGCCCTGGCTCGCCCCGCAGGGACCGGGTCGCCAGGGAGACACGGCGTCCGCTGCGCAGGGAGACTTCATGGTAATCATCATCACGGGGGGCAAAGCGCTCGCGGATGAGTTCGCGCCACAGCTGGCCTTCCAGGGGCTCGCCGAGCAGCTCCCGGGCCGCCGGGTTGGCCTCACGGACGACACCGCGGCCGTCCAGCACCACCACCCCACCTGGGAGCAGATCCAGCAGATTCTGCAGCCGTCCGGCAAGGCAGGCCTTCTCGGCCAGTTCACGGGTGCGCTGGGCGCTGACTTCAGCCAGCTCCGCCTTGAGCTGAGCCACCTGCTGCTCGAGCAGACTCTGCGACTCACGCAGCTGCTCGGACATGCGGCCGAACAGGTCATAGGCCTGCTGCAGCTGTTCCCGGTCCGGATGCGTGGCCGCAGGTTCCTGCGGCAGATGTGTTGCGGTGGCGGTCATGACAACTCCCTGAATCAAACTTCCGGAAGCATCAATACAATTTCCGTACCACCCCAACAAACAATAATTAAATCAACGACTTACGACAAATCAGCAAAACACAGCTGTCAGTCTTCTGACGCTTCGCGACTGACCGTCGTCTCGGCATCCCGGCTCATGCCGTACTTGCGCATCTTCTCCACCAGGGTGGTACGACGGATACGCAGGCGCTCGGCGGCGCGGGCCACGACGAAGTTGGCATCGTCCAGTGCCTGCTGGATCAGCGACTGCTCCAGTTCGGCCAGGTGTTCACGCAGGTCCAGCCCTTCCGGCGGCAGCCCCACGGAGCGGCTGAAGCCAGCGAGCGGAGGGCGCCAGGCGTTATCATCCTGCTCCTGCTGCAGCTGGCGCAGATCCTCGTTGTCATCATCCACATAGCGGAACTTGCGCGGCAGCTCGCCCACACCGATGACCCCATGCGGATGCATGATCGCCATGCGCTCCACCAGGTTGGCCAGTTCCCGTACGTTGCCCGGCCAGGGGTGCTTGCACAGGGACATGATGGCCGCGCTGCTGAAGCGGATGGAGCCGCGCTTTTCCTTTTCCAGCCGGGTGATCAGCTCGTTGAGCAGCAGCGGCAGGTCCTCGATGCGTTCGCGCAGGGGCGGCATCTCGATGGGGAATACATGCAGCCGGTAGAACAGGTCTTCGCGGAACTCGCCGCGGGCGATCATCTCTTCCAGATTCTTGTGGGTGGCGGCAATCACCCGCACATCCGCCTGCTGCGGCTTGTTGCTGCCCACCCGTTCGAAGGTGCGCTCCTGCAGCACCCGCAGCAACTTGACCTGCATGTTCATCGGCATATCGCCGATCTCGTCCAGAAACAGGGTGCCGCCGGCCGCCAGCTCGAAACGCCCGGCGCGGCTGGTGATGGCGCCGGTGAAGGCGCCCTTCTCGTGCCCGAACAGCTCGCTTTCCAGCAACTCGGCAGGAATCGCACCACAGTTCACCGGAACGAAGGGGGCATCCTTGCGCCTTGAATGGTAGTGCAGGTTGCGGGCAACCACTTCCTTGCCGGTACCCGAATCACCGAGGATGAGTACCGTCGCCTCGGTATCGGCCACCTGCTTCATCATCTGGCGCACAGATTGGATCGCCCGACTGGTGCCGACCAGGCTGCGGAACAGGTTGGGCTCGCGCTGATGCTTGCGCAGCCCCTCGTCAAACACCTCGCGGTAGACCTGAGCCCGGTGGAGGATGTCCAGCAGCTGGTTGTAGGTCAGCGGCAGCTCGGCGGTGGACAGCAGGCGCTGACGCATGTAATCCGGCCAGCCGACGACCCGGTCGCGACCTATCACCACCACAGGCACATGGGCATCCCAGGCATCCAGTTGTTCAACCAGACTGGCAAGACCACCGGGTGAGTCGCACTCGCCGATGATCACGCACTTGACGGCCGCACTGGAGCCAATCTGCTTCTCCACCAGCGCCTGCCAGTCGGTCGAGGCGACGGGAAACGGCTCTTCCCCCAGGAATTCCAGGATCAGGCGAAGGTCATGACGGCTCTGGGGACAATCATCAACAAGCAGGACATAACTATCTGGCGGCATAGCGGGGAACAGGTCCTTTGACACGCGGTAACTGGCGCAGTGATGGCGTTACGCCATAAACACGAAAACTAACGGACAACTTAGTGAGAAAGGAGACCCGAGTCAAATACTTGGCGCACTTTTCAGGTGCAGCCTGTCCGAAATATCAATTTCAAGGGGAACTTTCAAGAATTGGGGATGTCATCGCGGCCCGCGCTGTGCAGTCTTCAGCCGAGCGACCGCTCAGCTGAACATCTGATAGACCTTGGCGCCCTGCTTGCTGCGCTGCACCGCCTGCAGCTCTTCGGCCAGCTTGCCCTGTACCGCCTGACAGAGACCGATCACCTCTCGGTAGGTGGCCGACAGGGATCCCAGCACCTCGGCCAGCTCCGCCTCATTGCGCTGAGGGTCGGCCATGGCCTGCTGCACCAGGGTGCGGCACAGATGATCGAGCTCGCCCACCTGCTGCCAATCCCCCGCCTGCACGGCAGCGATCAGCGCCCTGTGGGTATCCTGCAATTGTTCTACCGCAACGGCCATGATTCCAACTCCCCGGATCAGGAATGACGGATACCGTCCCAACCCTGCTTGATCTCGCGCAACAGCCCCGCCACCTCGTCGAGCATGGCCGGATCATTCTGCAGATTAGCCTGACTCAGGCGCTGTTGCATGAAGGCGTACAGATTATCCAGATTGGATGCTATTTCGCCACCTTTATCCTTGTCCAACGCATCACGCAGGCCACCGATGATGCCCATGGCCTTGCCGATCAATTCACCCTTGAGCGCGACATTGCCGTACTCCATCGCCCCCTTGGCCTGGGCCAGGCGCTGCAGACCACCCTCCATCAGCATCTGGATCAACCGATGCGGATCCGCCTCGCTTACCTGGGCGTGAACACTGACGGTCTGGTACTGCTTCATTGCATAGGCATTCATATGACACTCAATCCCGATAACTGTTGCACCTGATGTCGCTATCGGCAGCTCCGGGGAAACCTGAAGGGCTTTTTTTGGTTGCCCTGTGCGCCATCGACGACCATCTTTGCGTGATAGCCAACTGCAAGCATCCAATAATAAAGCATCCGCAGTACCGACGAGGATATGCCATGCGTACTCGCCCCCTTCTACTGGCCACCCTCGGCCTGCTCGCCCTCAGCGGCTGCAAATTCGGCTCCAGCTCAGGTTCGGATTCCAGCCCCCGACGCCATTACACCGGCGCGTGGAAGATCAACCTGCCGGTCTGCTCGCGGGCAACAGCCTGACCGCCGAACAGCAGGCCAACTACCAGAGCCTGCGCGACCAGCTCACTACCCTGCTGGCCAGCAACACCCCGTGCCCCGGCGATGGCAACGGCGACGGACGCGTGGACCAGACCGACCTGGACGAGTGGGCCTACTGGGCCGACCCCAACCAGGGCGGCGGCGCCTCCAGCTGGTACGACTTCAACCACGATGGCATCACCGACGAAGCGGACAAAGCCATCATCGAAGCCAATCCGGGGAATGGCTGCCGGATCTGATTCCGGCAGCATGGATGACGCTCCAGCGGGGAAAGCTGGAGCATCTTCAGCGCTGGCGAGCCCCCGCTCGCCGACAGAATCAACCTGCCAACCCATCACACCCTGCCACATTGCCCCTGTCCATATTCCACCACCTCTGTAATCCTTTACGAATCTGAACTTCATCGACATCCACATCGCCCTGGACGATAATGAAATGCGGGAACATCAAGATCACCCAGTATTTCCATTTGATAAGGGGCTCCCAATGGCAACATCCATCAAGATTGACGACACGCTGAAAAGCCGCGTCCATCAGCTTGCCAATCAGCGACACCGCTCACCCCAAGGCATCATTCAGGAAGCAATCGAACAGTACGTTGAGCGTGAAGAGGCCCGTGAGCGCTTCAAGCAGGAAGCCCTGGCGTCCTGGCAGTCCTACCAGGAAACAGGTCGCCACCTGTCCGGACAGGAAGTGCGCACCTGGTTGAATACCTGGGGCACCGATGACGAAAAACAGATACCAGAGTGTCACAAGTAATCATCACAGAGCTCGCAGCGGAAGGTCTTGAGCGCTGCCGTCAATCCAAAAACAACAAACCCCAGCCAAAGCCGGGGTTCGCTAAATCATCACCACCACTCCAAAACCAGCGCTATCTGGGCTCGATCGCATCCCAGCCTTCCTTGATCTCCTCCAGCAGGCTCTGCACCTCTTCCAGCGACCGCGGCGTATCATCCAGCGCCACCCCCGCCAGCTTGCGGGTCATGTAGTCGTACAGGCTGTCCAGGTTCTCGGCAATCTCCCCGCCCAGCTCCTTGTCCAGCGACGCCTGCAGCGCACCGATGATGCTGATGGTACTGCTCACCGCCGTACCACGCCGCTCGGGGTTGCCGGTAGCCTGCGCATGCCGAGCCAGCTTCAGACGCTCAATGGCGCCGGCCAGCAGCAATTGCACCGCCCGGTACTGGGACACTTCCTGAGCCAGATTGACCTGCTTGTAGGTATCGATGGGGCTTTTCATCTACTTCTTATCCTTGCGAACGACGCCGGGCAGGCTGTCGAGTTGGGCAGTCAGGAAGGAGCTGGTGCTGCTCATCTGCGATACCAGCGCGTCCATGGCGTTGAACTGGGCGAACAGGCGCGACTCCAGCTTGGTCAGTCGACTGGCGAGAGTCTCGCGCTGCTCATCCACACCCGACAGGGTGTTCTGCAGCGCCTTGGTGCGATTTTCGAGAATGCCGCCGCTCTGAGTGTAGGGTTCTATCTTGGCTTCCATGCGGGCCATCAGCCCCCGTTCGCCGGTAAAGAAAACGTTGACCTGCTCCAGGTTGGTATCCAGCGCGTTGTCCAGCTTGGTGTCGTCCACCGCCAGTTTGCCGTCACGCTGGGTGCTGATCCCCAGGTCCGCCAGTATGCGGATACCCTCCCCAGCGGACGACGTGCCCAGCTCGGTACGCATGGCGTTCATGAACGACCGCACCGACGAGTCCCCCACCAGCGCCGCCGCCAGCGGCTCCCCGTCATCACCACCTACGGAGACCACGCTGGTCAGTGAATTGACGGTGTCGAGCATCTTGTTATACGCATCGACAAAATCGGTGATCGACTTGCGCACGCCCGCCTTGTCCTGACTGACGCCCAGATTGACCGTCTCGGCATTCTCCAGCGCCTCGGCGGTCTGGGCCTTCTTCAGAGTAAGGGTTACTCCTTCGATGGCATCCGTCACGGTGTCGCTGGCGCTGTTCAACTGGATGCCGTCAATAGCGAAACTGGCATCGCGGGAATAGCTGATCACACGGGCGGCACGGGGGTTCGCCGGGTCAACCGGCGTGGGCTGGAAGTCGGCATCGGTGCCAGAGGACGGTGTGAATGCCAAGTCGCTCAGGCCGCCCGGGGCGGCGCCGGACACCTCGACGCTGATATCGTTACCGGTACCGGACTTGTCCGAGCTCAGGATCAGCCTGGAGCCACCCGCGCCACTGGGGTCGGTGACAATGGTCGCGCTCAGCCCTTTATCCTTGCCGGCCGCATTGATGGCATCGCGAATATCAGTGAGGTTGGCGTCGATCACATCAATATCCAGCGAATCCTCGCCGATATGGATGGTCAGCGTACCGCTGCCCAGCGGGTCCTCGGCGTTGTCGACGCCGGCCAGTGCTACCTTGCTGCTCTGCGCGAGGTTGAACACCTGCACGTTGTAGTTGCCGGGGACAGCCTTGGCGCCAGCAGTGATGCCAACAATATCGGCATTGCTGGTAGTCGCGCTGCGCTTCTCGAACAGCGCCGGATCATTCAGCTTGCCGAGGGCTTCCTGGAAGGTCGACAGCGCACTCTTGAACTGCCCCAGGGCCGACACCTTGGTCGTGGTGGTCTTCTCCAGACGATCAAGCTGGGCGGTCTTGGGCGCGGCCTCTGCATTGAGCAGCGCCTTGACCATGCCGTTGACATCCATGCCCGAACCGATACCGGTGATTGCCATAATCCTACCCTCTGCGTCCGTTTATTGACGCATCGCTTGCTGAAAGTGAATACTCCAACGTATCAAGCATGTACCGTGCCAAAGCAGGCCTTCCCACTCCACAGCTGCCAGTAGATTACCGCAGCCCTGTAGGAGCACCGCCCCCGGTGCGAAGACCCATACTCGCACCCGCCCGCCAATCTCAAGCCTCGGCACTGAACAACAGACTGCGGATCTCGGACAGACTTTCCGCCAGTCGCACCGCCTCTTCCGAGGGAATCTGGCGAATCACCTCGCCGGTATCCCGCTCGGTTACCTTTACCAGCATGCGCCCGCTGTCCTCATCCAGCTGGAACTGGATGTTGTGATGGGTCGCCTGCACAAAGTCCTGCATGTCCGTTACCGCCGCCAGCACCTGCTCACGATTCGGCTCGGACGTGCCCTTGTTCTGCAACAACTCGGCCTGCCTGGCATCTGCCTGGGCCGGTCGTGTATCCGCAATATCTTGTGTTCTGGAAGCCGGAGCGCTTATCCCGACATTACCCCTGCTGCCGAGAGATCCCATATCCATGGTTTTTCCTCCGAACAGGACAAGGCGGGAGAAGAGTCACCCCTTCCCCCGCCAGTCATACCGCTAGCTTACCTTAGCCCAGCAGGCTGAGGACCGCTTGCGGCAACTGGTTGGCCTGGGCCAGCATGGCAGTACCCGCCTGCTGCATGATCTGGTTCTTGGCCAGGTTGGCAGACTCGGCTGCGTAGTCAGTATCCATGATACGAGCACGGGAAGCAGAGGCGTTTTCGGCAATATTCTGCAGGTTATTGATAGTCGAGTCGAAGCGATTCTGGATCGCACCAAGGCTTGCACGCTGGCTATCAATTGCCTTCATTGCATCGTCGATGACCATAATTGCAGATTGAGCGCCCAAGGCGTTGGAGATATCTATATCTTTCACCCGGTTTTCTGTGACAGCGGCTCGTGTCGCAGCAGTACCGTCTATATCAGTGAAGGTGACGCCAGTGGCAGTACCTTCAGCAAACTCAATAGATGTAACTGCACTAGCATCCGGATCATCACCTTTTGCCCCGGACAGTATGGTCCATGCTCCATTTTCGTCTTTTTGTACACTGAACCCCAGGTTCGCATCATTCAATGCAGCAGCGAACTTGTCTTCGGCCTGCTCAGCAGTGTCAGTAGCTTTCAGCTCAACACTAAGAACCACCGGATCTTTCCCATCAACTGTGACAGTCAACTCTGCAACACCATCAACAGCATCCTCCGCATTAGGAACGGTGACGCTGCCTAACGCTTGAGTAAAGAAGTTGCCAGCCATGGACTTCGAGCTTACCTCGTCGATGCCAACACTGATAATTTCGTTAGCAGCAGAACCAACTTGGAAGCCCTTGGTACCAAAGCTACCATCCAGCAGCTTTTCGCCACCGAAGGTAGTTGTATTGCTAATACGATCCAGCTCTTTCTTCAGCTGGGTTACCTCGGAATTCAGCGCGTCACGCTCAGACTGACCATTGGAACCGTTAGCTGCTTGCAGAGCCAAGTCACGCATACGCTGCAGGATATTGGTGGACTCCTGCAGAGCACCTTCGGCGGTCTGAGCAATGGAAATACCGTCATTGGCGTTTTTCACTGCCACGTTCAGACCATTGATCTGGCTGGTCAGACGGTTGGAAATCTGCAGACCCGCCGCGTCGTCCTTCGCGCTGTTGATGCGCGAACCGGAAGACAGACGCTCCAGGGAGGTGGACAGGGCGTTGGTAGAACCACTCAGGTTGCGCTGAGCGTTCAGGGAAGCAATGTTGCTGTTTACTGTCAGGGCCATGGTAGTTCTCCACTTGGTCCAAATTGATGTTTGCCTGAGCTAGCGACCAATGGGCCGGTCATCCCCAGGCACCCATAATGTTCGCGTTCAATCCCTTTATCGGCGTACTGGCCAGGAGCTTTAATCTTTTCCGGAAAAATTTTTCCGGACGGGTTGACAGTCTTCGCAGCGCCTTGCCGATACCCGGGATATCGGGCTTGTCAGCGAAAGCTTTAGGGCGATTTGGCTTGTTTGGCTGATATGAGGTACTGCGCATTACGCTGGCAGCGGGGTGGGCAGCTGGTGCACCTGTAACAACGTGGGGGCGAACAGGGACGATCCGACTACAGCCTGGGCGGACCCTGGCTTGTTGTCGTAGATACTCTGTTAAAGGTCAAGCTTTCATGTGCTCCTCACTGAACAATTGTGAAGAGTCGAAGGCGGTTTCGTCTTTGATGCACGCCCACATTCCTGTCAGATATTTTCTCATCACAGCACATTGGGCTTGCATCTTTTTCTTGCCGCGAGACACCAGCGCGTCATAGAACGCCTTTGCCCTGGGGTCGTGCCTCACAGCGCACATAGCAGGCATATACAGTGCGGATCTCAGGTATGCGTTGCCTGCCTTGCTTAAGCGGGCTGGGCGATTGACGCTGCTACCTGACTGCGTCAGGCGTATGTCCAGCCCAGCGTAACGGCTGACTTGCGGCGCCTTGAGGCTGTCAGGCAACACCATCAGCTCTGCCAGTACGGCAATAGCCGTAGCCTGTCCCACACCCTTGGCAGCACACAGGTTCTGCATGTGTCGGGAGAGTGTCTGATCCTGTTCAATCAGCTCCAGGGCAGCCTGGGTCAACCTATCGATTCGGCGATCCAGCATGGTGATCGCTTCTTGCTCATCCTCAATCAACAGCGCAAGGGTCATGTGGGTAGAGGTCAGGGCGTGCAGGCGATTCTTGGCTTGAGTGCGACTATGGGTCAGGCGGTTAATCTGACGGCCTACATCGCGCAGCTTGAGGTAGAGGTCGCGCGGCGGAGTCCACAGGCGAGGAGCCATGCGCTCCCCATACTCGGCCAGCAAGGCAGCATCTACACCATCGGTTTTGGTGCCATTGAGCTTGAGTGCGCAGAAATGGCGGAAGCTCTTCGGATTGATGACACTGACCGGCAACCCCGCTTCAGCGATGGCTACCGCCAGATCAAGGTAGTAGATGCCCGTAGCCTCCATCACAATGCTCCGGGGCTTGAGCTTCTTCAGCTGCTTGATTACGGCGGCATGACCTGCCGGGGTTTGTTTGAAAGTGCTCGGCTTGCTCGGCTTTCCGGAGCGGCGGATGACCATGTCGAATGTCTTGGCAGCAATATCGATTCCAACAGCAATGGTCACGTGAGTTCTCCCTCGGCAGATTTTCGGTCACAATAGTTACCGGTTCCCCGACCTCGTACTTGATACCGCCTCGACCTTGTCATGCGAAGTCTGGCCAAGCCAGCTTCCGGATACTCTTCGAGGTTGGTAATGAGGCGGGGAGCCACTCTACGGACGAGGTCAGTCCAAGCTGCCTCCAGGAGCATACGGCCTCCCCGATAACTGGTGAGCAACCTTATCAGTTGATCTCTGCGTAACATACAAGGAGCACACGCCCCGGGTGCGAATTTGGGCCACGCCGGTGATGCCGGTGTTTCCAGGGAGAGCGGTTCGCACCCGGGGCGGGCGCTCCTCCGGGGGGAGGGGGACGCCATGCCCCTCTTCAATATCACACTGACGGCATAATCATTCAGCAACCTTTCACATTGACGTATAACAATCAGCAGGGAGCTGTAATGTCCCTACTACAACAGAAAATCGGCCCGTCTATCGTTCAGACCCTGATCGTCTGCATCGTGCGCTTCTTCACCATCCCGCCGTCCATCTGGCAAGGGCCGAAAAGTGTCCAGAATCTGTTTGAACTCCGCCTCGCCCTGCTCGAAGGGAGGAAACTCGCCATCGATATCATGCACCTTCATCTCGAAGGACACCGGCGGCACCGCACCATGCGCGCCGGTCTCGGCGATCAGGTGATAGCTCTGCGGGGGCTGCCAGTCGGGGTTTTCCGGGTCGCGTCGTTGAAACCGGGTACCGACCAGGCTGCCGCCCTGGTAGCCGAAGGCGACATCCTGCGGGCCGAAGCGGTTGATCTGCAGCAGGTTGGAGTAAGCGTTTGGTATCAAACGCCGCATGGTCATACTGAAAAGCTCACTGGACGCCGGCTGATCGATCCGATAGAGCAATGCCGGGGCGAAAAGGGGTCAGGTACATTTTCGCATTTTCAGTGCTGCAAGCACCCTACCCCATCGCCCTCCCTCAACCCCGTCATCCTCGGCGCAGGCCGAGGATGACGGGGGCCGGCTGACTCGGCGTAGCTGGTAGATCCTTCGCCTTCGCGAAGCAAAAAAGGGTCGGGTACATTTTTGCAAATGCGTGCGGGCGTCAGGGCTTACTGCGTTCCAGCCAATAGCCAGGTTTTCGGGAGTGGTGAGCAACGGCAATGACTACAGTCTCTTCTGGTAGCTCAATGGCGACTATATCGTACGGGAAGCGCTCCAGAATCAGGCGTCTTACGCCAGTATTGCCGACTTCTTCGGGGGGAGGTGATAAAGGGAGGAAGTTTTCTTCAATAACATCGATAGCTGCATCAACAGCGGCAAAAAACTCGGCCCCGAGTCCAGGCTGTTCATATTCATACCACGCTGCTGCCTCTATCGCTTCCTGCGAGGCCTCTTCCAGTATCCTTACCGTTCGCACTGTTACTGGCCTAACCTCGCTCTCATCTTTGATCGAAACTCTTCACGGCTGAGCAGCGTGGCTTTTCCGCTTTTGACCTTGGACACCCGGCGAATAATTTCATCATTCCAAGCCTGTTCAACCGAATCGTCACAGGGGCCGTCCAGGCTCATTATCAGCTCCCGAGCCAGCCCTGCACGTTCTGACCTGGAGAGAGTCGAAATCTGGGAGCGTAGGTGGTTTAATGTTTCCGTAGCCATGGTGCCTCCGCGAGTGGCGATACGGTCATGCTATCCCTATTCAAAGGCCCTAACAAGACCAGGCACGGCGACGCCTACGCGAAAAGCAAAAAGGGGTCAGGTACATTTTCCGCTGAATTGTCGGGAAAAGGGGTCAGGTGTAATGACCACCTGCAACCGCTGAAAAGCTGGCTGGACAAGACCCAGCCGCACATCACACCGCACAGTGCGCTGGGTAAGGCTATCAGCTACCTGTCCAACAACCAGTGTCAGCAGGGGGGCAGGTTTCATGGTTCTGCCTGCTATGGGGGCGACGAGCTTTGCAGGGCGCAGCGGAAGGTATTGGTAATAATCAGCGTCCACTCATCATTAAAGGTGCTTGGGATGGACTCGGGGGCGCCAATACGAGAAAAACTGAAGTCGAGGTTGCGTACAATTTTTTGCGTACCTTCGTCAGGGCCTTGCGGGTCAGTGACTTTGGGGTTCTCCCTATACCAGGTTTCGGAAAACCAGTCGTTGACCCATTCCTTGCCATTGTCAGCCATGTCGTAGAGGCCGAGGGGGTTGACTGGCAGGCGGCTGCCTACCGGGACATATTCGCCTGTGTCGTGCATGTACCACTTCATATCAGAACTGGTCTCTTTCCCATCATGGGTGGAAAAAATCCATTCCTGACTGCCGCGGTTGCGTGCGGCAAACTCCCACTGGGCAGAGGTGGGCAGGTCCAGCGGCAGGTCGGTTTGGGCACCCAGCCATTGGCAGTAGTCCTTGGCTTCTTGCCAAGTCACCAGGGCAGGTTTATCGATAAAGAACTCGTTGGCAGGGTCTTTTTCGAACGGCTCCCTCGCCCATTTGTCCTGGTAGTTGCGTTCAAAAACCTCAATGCCGTTGGTCAATAGGTAGGTATCGAAATCCCCCCAGGTTGTTTTGTGTTGACTCAGCGAGTAGTCGGACAGGGTGACTTCATGGGGGCGGTCCTCTTCGATGGTCGGCGGGAAATAGGGCCGCCATACGCCATCCTCGCCGATAGCGCCAAAGTCACCCATGATAAAAGTGCCGCCTTCGATAAAGACCAGGTTGTTTATGGTGCGGCTGGCCAGTTCGGCAATACGTGGTTGCAGGTCAAGCGCTTTAGCGGCCCGCGAACTTTCCTGGCAGCCATAAAGTAGCGTGGCACTGCAAAGCAATGCGGCAATAGCAGAACGATTACGCATAATGTGTTCCTGTCAGTTGAACATGTCGCGCTAGTTGTACCGGCTGGTTGGGGGTGGCGCGCGTACCTTGCAGTCGAGCTTCAATACGCTCGATTTGCAGGCTTGGAAATAGCCGCATCAGGCTGCGCAGGCGATCGCGATTGGCGGTATAGTTGCCCTTGTCACCAGTCGGATTGATGCGAGTAACGGTTTCTTCGTAATCACGCCAGCACTGGCTGATCTCGAGCAGGCTGAGTATGGCTTGTTCACGGGTGTTGTAACCCAGGGTGTAGCGATCCCAGAAGGTAGGGCCATAGTCGAAACAGAGGATATCCAGCAGGCGCCCTCTGACCTCGGGAGGGCTGTACTTCAGCCAACTGTTATCACTGCTAGTTAGATCTGAAAGGATATTTCTTGCAGTGGTTAGGGCCAGTTCCTCCCGTTGTAGTGCGGTTCTATGTCTCGCAATAAGGCGTTTAATATCTTCTGCTGCTTGCTGAGCTGTACTGTTGCCATAATTTATCACTCTAGTGGCATAGCCAACGCCTTGCAGAACTCCCAGCACAGCAAAATGAGTCAGTTGATTGAAGGCCTCTATGTCTATTTCTTCAACTTTGTGAAAATCTACTGCCAGCAAGGCGTTGTAAACGCACCTGACCATGGCTGCGAAGGCGCCAGCATCGACCTCCGTCCCTAGCTCGCCCGAGGCGCCAGCACCGACCACCAGCCCTGCATGCACGTTGAAGTAAAACTTGTGCGTTCTGTCGCTCCATTTGATTCGCAGGCGCGCTTCTGCGCCCAAACCCAGGGCTGCGCCGGCACCGCAGCCGAGTGTGCACAGGGCGGTCCATTGTGGCCGGGTTGCCAGGGTGTCCTGCCATTCGATACTGCCTTCAAGATTGCCATCGGCACGTACGCCGACGAAAGCGCTGGCTTCTGCGGAGGCCGGGTCGTCATTGCGACGATTTCGATTTGACTGCCCTGTTCCCCGTAGCTGCGGAATGCCTCCATCCATGGCTATGTGCACATTGGCACTGAGCAAAGCGCTGGCGCCGGCAAAGCCGACCAGTTCGGCCTTGACCCGGGCGCGGAATCTACCTAGCGACGCACCCTGCAACGTGCCGTATTCATCGCGATAGCGAATGATCCATTCACTGTCTTCCTCGGCTGGCCAGGCGCATTCGGCATAGGCCTTACCTTCGATCAGGCTGGCGCTGGCACTGGCTTTGGCTGCGATGTGTGCATTCATGGCTCTGGGGTCATAGCCAGCCTGCAAGCTGGCGCCCATGGCATAGCGCATGGCCTGGGCCTGCGCACCGGCGACAATGGGGGGCATACCTTCGATAGGTGTCCAGCGAGCTGGGTCGCTTTGCCATTCGAGCAGACACCAGTCGGTAAAGCTCTCATGCAAGGTCAGGCTGGCCTTGAGTGAGGGGGTACGCAGATCTTCGGCTATGGTGTCTAGCAACTTGCTGCCGTCAACTTTACCGCTGGCGGGGTCATACCAGCCTTTAGCCCGTGCTCTGTCCTGAGCATCTATGCTGTAGCTGCGGTGCCGACGCCAGCCTGAGTCCTTGCGCACATAGGCATAATGTCGGTTACCCATCAGACGGCGTATTTCGGTCAGTTGCAGAGGCTCGGCAGGTTTGGCCAGATCAATGATGCGTTCCTGTTCAAGGCGTTCAATAAAGTCATCTTTGAAGTTCTGAATGCTGTCTTCCATGCCGTCCATCGCAGCATGAAACTGCTGGATAAGCTGTTCAAGAATGGCTTCTTCCTGTTGGATTTCACGTTGATGCTCGACGGTCAACGGTATGAAAACAGCCTCATCGGCCTGATGCAGCAGATCGACATACTCATCGGCGCATTCGCTGCAGTCGGCGATCTGGCCAATGGCTCTGGTTTGCCGTGTGTTGCCAGAGCCAGGTAGGCGGATGCTCTGTTGTGGATAGATGCGGTTGGCATCTTCGATCTCGGGGTTAAGGCGCATCAGCGTTGCCACCGTTGTACTGTTGGAGCGCGCGATAAGGCTGAGGCTGTCTCCGGATTTGACGATGTACTCCATGGTTAGACGTCCTTGCTCAGGCCAAAGAGTTGCTGCTCTGCAAATTGCAGACGTTGGTCAGCGGTGTGGCTGTGGTCAGCCAGATAGCCTGTCCATTGCTGAGCGCTGAGTTCATGTGGGAAGCGCCAGGCCAGTTCCAGGTATTGCAGAGCCTGATGTTCAAGTGTGAACCCATAGCTCTGGGCCTGCTGGATCAGACGGGTTATGCGCTCGCGCTGGACAGCGAAATCTGCCCGGTATGATTTGCAGCCGAGATAATGCATAGCTCGGTCAATGAAACGTTGCTGTTCTTCGGCTTGCCACTGCGCCAGCTGCTCTTCACGTAGCATGTACCAACCTTCGTCATTTACATCCTTCGGCTGTCCGGTGCTGTCGCAGGTATAGGCTGTCCACGAATCATCGCTATGGATCAGCCATTTCGAGATCGGCCCTGACCAGGCTTGAAATTCCTCAGGGTGCATGGAGTTGAACAGCCGAGCGGTCCAGTCTGGAGCGTAAAAGCGGCAGTAGGCCAATTGCTGGGACGGTAGCCGGACGCTGATCAGGCTACGCAGATGCTGTGCGAGGATGTCTTTGCCAACGGCTGAATACAGTACCACTCCATGCCGTTGCCAGACTTCGGGAGAACTCAGCAGCTGTCCACCAGCCATGGATTTGACCAGCCAGGGGCTGGCTTCGATGACTTCAGCGTGCCGGGTACCACGAAACAGCGGTTCGATCTTTGGACGCTCATCGAGAGAGAAAGCCGTAACGGGCACATCCATAGCCAAGCCATCAAGCAACAGGTAGCAGTCATCCGAATAGCCGGGAGCCATAGCTCGCTGCGTGTTCAAGCGCTCCGGCATGGGCAAGCCTCCAATGGGCAGTGGCCATCTGGCTGGCGATGACATTGGCTGGCCAGTAGCAGGTTATCTCTGGCTGCTGCTTTCAGGCGGGAAAGGTCGTTGGGTTGGGCTGCCAGCATTACGGCGCCAGACACAACCGGCTCGACGGCTCCGGGAATGCTTGGGCGCAAGATGCCGAATCCCGAACCCCGCCCAGCCGCACCACCGGAGTTGATCCGAATACCGGGGCCGCTCAGGGTGACTCCGCTGGGGTCGAGTTTGAGGAAGGAGCCGCCGCCTTTGGCGGTCAGCTCCATGCCGGCGTCGATCACCACTTTGTCCCCGGCGTAGTAGTGGATTTCCTCTCCGGCCTCGATGAACTGGCCCTGGCCCAGCTTAATGTGCTGGTTGCCCGCGATGGTCAGGTGGTCGTCGGCCTTGATCTCGGTTTTTCGGTCACCGTGAGTGCTGTGATGTTCTTCGGCCAGGTTCTCGGTGTGGCGATTGGCTTCGATGCGTTCGTGGCGCTCGTTGCCGACGCGGATGCGCTGGTCGTGCTGGATGTTCTGATCCCAGTCGCGCTGGGCGTGGATGAAGATCTGCTCCTCGCCAGCCTTGTCCTCGATGCGCAGTTCGTTGAAGCCGTTGCCGCCGGGGCTGCTCAGGCTCTTGAACAGGCTGCGGGTCTTGTGTTCCGGCAGCTCACAGGGCACCGGGTGGGCGCTGTTGTACAGACAGCCACTGACCAGGGGCTGGTCCGGGTCGCCTTCCAGAAAACTGACCAGCACTTCCATGCCGATGCGCGGGATGGTGACGCTGCCCCAGTGGTTGCCGGCCCAGCTGCTGGCCACCCGCAGCCAGCAACTGGTGTGGGCGTCGGCCTGGCCTTCGCGGTCCCAGTGGAACTGGACCTTGATGCGGCCCTGCTCGTCGCAGTGGATTTCTTCTCCTGCGGGGCCGGTGACTACCGCGGTCTGCTGGCCCAGCACGCGGGCTTTGGGGTGGCGCAGGGCTGGGCGGTGGGGGGTGTTCCAGGGGGTGGCGGTGAAGTGGTTGCGGTAGCCTTGGGTGAAGGCTGCTTCCTCCTCTCCCCTCGCGGGACAAGCGTAGCGCAGAACAGCCGAAGGCTGGCCCGAAGGGCGAGCCCCGGAGGGGCGAGTAATGGGTTGGGGAGAGGGGGAAAAATCGGTGCCCGCCGATTCTGCGCTGGTTATGGACTCTTCAAGAACCTGCGGCTGCTTGCCTTCGTGGTGGATGGCGGTGATCAGCCAGAGGTCGTTCCAGCTGTCTCTCGGGTGGTCTTGCAGTTCGAGGAAGTGGCCGCTGCGCAGGGTTGGTTGGTCGCTGTGGCCGGTGGCCTGGCGGTAGTCGCTGCGGTGGCGTTCGAGGCTACGCTGGGCCAGGTGCTTGCCGCGGCTGCGGTCGGTGAAGCGGCCGGGGTAGTCGTAGTCTTCCAGGTCGGGGAGCTGTTCACCGCGGGCCTGGCTTTCCAGCAGCAGGCGGGCCTTCTGGTGATCGTAGTCGCGGCGGGTAACGCGGCTGGTGCGGGTTTCCAGGCGGACGCCGAAGCGCTTGATCACCGGCTCATCGGCGACCATGCCGTTGCCCTGATCAAAGCCGGTGGGCGCCAGGCGCGGGAACACCGTCTGGTCGTCGCCGAACACCAGGTGATGGCCGTCCGGGCTGTGGCGGAAGTGGTAGTGGATGCCCTCTTCCTCGCACAGACGCTGGATGAAGTGCAGGTCGGTCTCGTCGTACTGGGTGCAGTAGTCGCGCTCGGGATAGTCAACACCGAGCTGGAAGCTGTAGGCATCGCTCTGGATACCGTGATCGGCCAGTACCCGGCTGATGATCTGGGGCACCGTCAGGTGCTGGAAGATGCGCTGATTGTGGCGCAGGCCCAGGTAATGCAGGTGGGGTACCAGCTCCAGGCGGTAGCGGGTCAGGCGCTTGCCGGCCTCACCGATGGCGGCGTGGTGGATCAGACCGTGCAGGCCGGTGCCCTCGCCTTCGCCATGCTGAATACCCAGCCAGGCATTGCGCTGCAGCAGGGCCTCCAGATCCAGGTCCGGCTGGTCACTGACCAGCTGCAGTTCGATGCGGTAGCACTGGCTGATGGCTTCGTGAGCGCGGAAGGAAAGCACCCGGAAGTCGTGCTCGAGGCCGGGCAGGTCCAGGGTGAAGTGGGCTTCATTGGCGGGGGAAAACATCCGCAGGTCCTTGTTCAGTAACGGTGTTGCCGTTACAGCGAACTACGGCCCGGGCATTATTCCCTATCGTGCCCCGTCTCGCTGTGAGCGAGTCGGCATTATGAGCAGTCGGCCTCCTTATCAGTCCACATACTGACAATACTGCGCCATCAGGTTGGGCCGGCGCAGGGTCTTCGAAGGCGGTCCGTCAGCCATCGAAATCCGCTGCAACTGGTTGGCGCACCCATCCCCGCAGACGGGTGCGCGGGGGAGGGTTACTGGTCGGACTCCGGTTCGCCACCGTAATCCTCTTCCATCAGGGCCTCCTGACGGGCACCCTCGCCGGGATCGGCTGCGGTTGTGGCAGCCCGTCGATCACGCAGCTTGCCCAGCTGGCTGGTGAGCGCGGCATGCAGCTTGTCCAGGGCGCCATCGACGGCGATGCGGATGGTGTCGGACTTGTGGGTGACGGAAATGGGCTGCAGCCCCCGGGCCCGTGCCTCGATCTGGCAGCGCTTGTCCTGGGCGCCGGCCTTCTCGCCGTTCTCGTCAGTGATATGCAGCGTGACTCGGGTCAGCTCCTGGTCAAAACGCTGGAGCTTGGCCTGCGCTGCGCCGCTGGCCCATTCCACGAGCTTGCTGCTGTTTTCGATGCGGTTATCACTGTAGACCTGTATCTGCATGGAACTCTCCTCGTCATTCAGGACTCCATCTGAGCCTACGCCATTTGACCGACTTTTGCGCGCCATCTTCCCCTTGATTCGTATCAGCAGGTGTAACGCTGCGGCTGCGGACACTTATGTGGAACGGGGGGCGGTGAAACGAGTCTGTAATCGGGCTGGGTTCTACTTGATACCGGCGATACATCTTCCAGGAGTAGCGACATGTATTCAGACAAGATGGTGGTGCGTGTGCACGGCGACCTGCGGGTCCAGGTGCGCTTTCACGCCCACCCGCACAGTGACAGCACCCTGCTGCTGGTACACGGTTCGCTGTCCACCAGTCAGTCATTCAACCGCGCGCTGGGGTTTCTTGCCCGGCATTGCAATGTCGTCACCTTCGACCAGCCCTACTGCGGCGAATCCCGATCGCTCAATCCCGACATGCAGGTGCTGGACATGCGCGATGAGGCGCAGGTGGTGCTTGATCTGATCGAGCATTTCGAGGCGGATCAGCTGATGGCCTTCTCCTGGGGCGGCGTGACCAGCCTGCGGGCACTGGCACAACGTCCGGCAACGATCGAGCGAGCCATATTCAGCTCCTTCTCACCCATACTCAATCCGGCCATGCTCGCCTATCTGGAACGGGGTACCGAATATCTCGCCACCTGTGACCGTCAGCGCATGGCGCAGCTGGTGAATGACACCCTCGGCCGGTATCTGCCGCCGGCAGCCAGGCGCTGCAATTTCCGCCATGTGGCCTCTCTGGATATGCTCGAGTATGCTCAGATGCTGCATCAGATCCGCGAACTGACCACCCTGGGAGCCGAGCGCTTCATGGTCTGCGCCAGCCAGGTGGATGTACCCCTGCTGTTCATCAACGGGGAGCTGGACGAGCACACCACACCCACGGACGCGCTGCACTTTGCCGATCTGGTGCGCAGCTCGGAGTACGTCACCATCCGCCAGGCGGGGCACTTTCTGGAGCTGGAAAACGAAGCCGCCTGTGACGCGGTGGCCCAGGCGGCAGAAGGGTTCCTGTCGGCCGGGACGCAAGCGCCCCGGCTGCGCAGGACGGCCTGATTACTGAGTACTGGTGCCCGTACCCGAGCCGGAGCCGGTAGTGCCGGTGCCAGTACCAGTGCCGGTACCGGGAGCAGTCTGACCATCCATGCCCGGCTGGGTGGAGGTCCCTGTCCCCGGCGAGTTGCCTGAACCCATGCTGCCGCCGGTGCCATTGGCCGGGGGTGTGTCCATGGGGGCTGAGCCGGGCGTGGTGTTGTACTCATCGGTGGTGGTCGGGATGGGCTCTTCGTGTACCCGATCATCACGCTCGTCGTCGCCACAGGCAGCCAGCATGACCGCCATGAGCGGGATACCAAGGTAGATCAGTCGCATGGGTTTTTCTCCATTGTTGAGGACATCCCAATTTCTGACCCCCGGTTCCCGCTCGAGTGCAGATTATCTGCACCCGCGTTTTCTCAGGCTTCGGGATTGAGCGAATCGAACACGCCCTGCTCCCGGTCTGCCGCCTCGGCCCGCAGCTTGATCAGCTGCTTGATCTTGCGATGCGGGAACACATAGAACTGATCCTTCTCCACGGCCTTGAGGGTCATCTCGGCGATGTCGGACGCGGGGATGCGGCCGTGCTCCACGGCATACTTGAGGGCGGCCGCGCGCTTGAGGGCAATCTCGGTCTTTTCTGCGGTGTCGGCCTTGTCTGCCGGGCGGTTGCGGTCGGACATGTGAATGCCGGTGGGGAAGAACGCCGGGCACAGCACGGTCACGCCGACATTGGCACCGGCATCACGCAGATCCAGCGCCAGGGTCTCGGAGATGGCCACCACGGAGGTCTTGCTGACGTTGTAGATGCCACTGCTGGGACCGTTCAGCCAGCCCGCAGCGGAGGCGGTATTGATGATGTGTCCTTCGTTCTGCTCGATCAGCATGGGGGTGAACGCCTTGACGCCCCAGACCACACCGTAGAGGTTGACGCCCAGCACCCAGTCCCAGTCGTCCACGGTGTTCTGCCAGATCGGGCCGTTGACGCTGACGCCGGCATTGTTGAACACCAGGTGGGCACCACCGAAACGGCTGCGGCACAGGGCCGCCAGCTCCTCTACCTGCTCCAGCCTGGAAACATCCAGGCGCATGGTGGCCGACTCGGTTCCCGGGTGGGCCTGTTCGACCAGTCGCAGAGTCTCCTGCATGCCGGCCTCGTCCACATCGCCCAGTACCAGCTTCATGCCCCGCGCAGCGCAGCACAGCGCCAGTTCGCGACCCAGCCCACTGCCGCCGCCGGTGATCACAGCTACCTTGTTCCTGAATTCCTGCATGTCCGAGTTCTCCTGTCGAGAGTGATGGAAGCAACCCGGCGAGCATGCCGTGCGCCGCGGTGACCCGCCAGCGCTATGTCCGCGCTTGATCGAGCGGCAACAATCGCGGTTATTTTGCGCTGCCTGCGGCTCGCTCCTGCACCAGGACCCAGGGGCGGATCACCACGGCCCACAGGGTGTCGGGGTCGCGCTGATGCCAGTCCGCCGCCCGGGCGTCAGCCAGACTGGTCAGCAGGTTCTGCTGCATCCAGCCCTTCACCGCCGCACTGTTGTCGTCGATCAGCGCCTGGGCCACCTCCACCAGATCCAGGCTGGCGTCCACCTCCAGCAACTCGCCCCGGGCGAAATGCGGCTCCAGGTCTTTCCAGTCGATGCGGGCGGTGGCGCCGACGATGGCGGCGTAGGTTTCATTGGGCATGGTCATGGGGTTTCCTCTGGTTGCATGGGCCGGCATGGTACCGCCACCGGGTGGGGACGCCTAGTCAGGGATGCCGGGTCGGGGCGCGAGCCCGAAACGCGCAGGGTATTGCACAAGCGTACCGCGAGTTGCAGGCAGGGGACTGGCCCTCCGCCCATGGCTCCGCTACAGTTCCGGATACAACTCCAATAACATCACAGGCATATGCTATGAAAAAGACACATCGGAAGGTTCTTTTCCAGTTCGTCGCGGTCACTGCGCTTGCCGGAGTCAGCAGCCTGACCCTGGCCGCAGACAACATCAGGATTGCACTGGCGGGCCCGGTCACAGGTCCGGTGGCCCAATATGGCGATATGCAGTTCACCGGCGCCAACATGGCCATCGACATGATCAACAAGGCCGGCGGCGTGGACGGCCGGCAGCTCGAGGGCGTGGTATTCGATGACGCCTGTGATCCCAAGCAGGCGGTGGCGGTGGCCAACCGCATCGTCAACGAGGGCATCAGCTTCGTGGTCGGCCACCTGTGCTCCAGCTCCACCCAGCCGGCGACCGACATCTACGAGGACGAGGGCATCCTCATGGTCACCCCTGCGGCCACCAGCCCGGACATCACCGCCCGCGGCTACCAGCTGGTATTCCGCACCATAGGTCTGGACAGTCTGCAGGGCCCGACCGCCGGCAAGTACATCGTCGAGCAGGTCAAGCCGCAGAAGGTCGCGGTCATCCATGACAAGCAGCAGTACGGTGAAGGCATCGCCACTGCCGTGCGCGACGTGCTGCAGGAAGCCGGCATCGAGGTGCCGATCTTCGACGGCGTAACCGCCGGCGACAAGAACTTCTCCTCGCTGATCGCCCGGCTGCGCCAGTCCGGCGTGGACTTCGCCTATTTCGGCGGATATCACCCGGAACTGGGCCTGATCCTGCGCCAGGCGCGTGAACAGGGACTCAATATTCCCTTCATGGGCCCCGAAGGCGTGGGCAACAGTGACATCAGCGCCATTGCCGGCGATGCCGCCGAGGGCATGCTGGTGACCCTGCCCAAGGCCTTTGACGAGGACCCGGCCAACGCCCATCTGGTGGAAGCCTTCAAGAAGCGCAAGCAGGATCCCAGCGGTCCCTTCGTGTTCCCCTCCTATGCGGCGGTCCAGGTCATTGCCGACGGCATCCGCCTGGCCGGCAGCGACGACCCGGCCAAGGTCGCCG
This sequence comes from Halopseudomonas sp. Lyrl_26, assembly GCF_051948695.1. Taxonomy (NCBI): domain Bacteria; kingdom Pseudomonadati; phylum Pseudomonadota; class Gammaproteobacteria; order Pseudomonadales; family Pseudomonadaceae; genus Halopseudomonas; species Halopseudomonas sp. Lyrl_26. Next base: position 52,763 of record NZ_JAYJLH010000009.1, on the reverse strand, counting down.
AGGCCCTGCGCAGCAACACCTTCGACACCCCTACCGGCCAGCTGGCCTTTGACGAGAAAGGAGACCTGAAGGACTTCAACTTCGTGGTCTACGAGTGGCATGCGGACGGCAGCAAAACGGCTCTGACCCAATAATGCACCTGCGGCCCGGTACCCGCTGGTACCGGGCCAGCTGTCAAGGATGCTGACATGCCAGACTGGTTCTACTACCTGATTCAACAGCTGCTCAACGGCCTGACCGTCGGCAGCACCTACGCCCTGATCGCCATCGGCTACACCATGGTCTACGGCATCATCGGCATGATCAACTTCGCCCATGGCGAGGTGTACATGATAGGCAGCTACATCGCCTTCATCGTACTGGCCGCGCTCGCCCTGATGGGCATAGAGTCCCTTCCGCTACTGATAGCCGGCGCACTAATCTGCAGCATGGTGGTCACCAGCGCCTATGGTTACAGTATCGAGCGGGTTGCCTATCGCCCCCTGCGTGGCGGCAACCGACTGATTCCGCTGATTTCCGCGATCGGCATGTCGATCTTCCTGCAGAACCTGGTGCGTCTGGCCCAGGGCTCGCGGGATATCGCCATGCCCAACCTGGTACGCGGTGGGCTGGATATAGGTCCCACCACCGGCTTTCATGCCACCCTGTCCTACATGCAGATCGTGATCTTCGTGGTGACCCTGATCAGCATGGTCCTGCTGACCCTGTTCATCACCCGCTCGCGCATGGGCCGCGCCTGCCGCGCCTGCGCCGAAGACCTGAAGATGACCAACCTGCTGGGCATCAATACCAACGCCATCATTGCCCTGACCTTCGTCATCGGCGCCGCCCTGGCTGCTGTGGCCGGGGTGCTGCTGGGCATGTACTACGGCGTGATCAACCCCTACATCGGCTTCATGGCCGGGCTCAAGGCCTTCACTGCTGCGGTGCTCGGCGGCATCGGCAGCATTCCCGGCGCAGTGCTGGGCGGCATCCTGCTGGGTGTGGCCGAGGCACTGACCGCCGGCTACTTCAGCGCCGAATACAAGGACGTGGTCGCCTTCAGCGTGCTGATCCTGGTGCTGCTGTTCCGCCCCAGCGGCATCCTCGGACGCCCGGAGGTGGAAAAGGTATGATGCTGCGCAATCTCAAACCCGCGCTGATATCCGCCGTGGTCGTGGTCATCCTCAGTGGCCTGCTGATGGGCATCCGTCTGCAGCAGCAGGGCACCGGGCTGGTTCTGATCGGCGGCGGCATGGATGTAGCTGTGAAGATAGGCGCTGCCGCGCTGTTCATCTTCCTGTTCAACCTGTTCCGCGATCACCTCACTGCCCTGTGGAACCGCGTCCCTGCCCTGCCACGCACGCCCGCCGCCATCAGCATACTGGCGGCCCGTCCGGCAGCCCACCGACTGATGTGGTGCTTCATCATTGCCGCCGCGGTGATCTGGCCCTTCCTGACCAACCGCAGCAACATCGACCTGGCCACCCTAGTGCTCATCTACGTGATGCTCGGTCTGGGGCTGAACATAGTGGTGGGTCTGGCCGGCCTGCTGGACCTGGGTTACGTGGGTTTCTATGCCGTGGGGGCCTATACCTACGCCCTGCTGTCGATGTATTTCGGCATCGGCTTCTGGACCGGCCTGGTCGCCGCTGGGGCCATGGCCGCCCTGTTCGGTTTTCTGCTCGGGTTCCCGGTGCTGCGCCTGCGCGGCGATTATCTGGCGATAGTGACCCTGGGCTTTGGGGAGATCATCCGCATCCTGCTGAACAACTTCACCAGCCTGACCAATGGCCCCAACGGCATCGGCAACATCCCCAAGCCGGATCTGTTCGGACTGGAATTCAGCCGGCGTGCCAGCGAAGGTGCCCAGACCTTCCACGAGTTCTTCGGCATCGACTTCAATTCGGTGCACCGGGTCATGTTCCTGTACTTCCTGGCGCTGGTGCTGGTGCTCTTCACCCTGTTCGTCATCAACCGCCTGCTGCGCATGCCGGTGGGCCGGGCCTGGGAAGCACTGCGCGAGGATGAGGTGGCCTGCCGTTCGCTGGGCATCAACCCCACGGCAGTCAAGCTCAATGCCTTTACCATAGGCGCAACCTTCGCCGGCTTTGCCGGGTGCTTCTTCGCCGCCCGCCAGGGCTTCATCAGCCCCGAATCCTTCACCTTCATCGAGTCGGCCATCATTCTGGCCATCGTCGTGCTCGGCGGCATGGGCTCCCAGCTGGGCGTCATCCTGGCCGCCATCATCATGACCCTGCTGCCGGAGATTGCCCGCCAGTTCGACGAGTACCGGATGCTGCTGTTCGGCCTGCTGATGGTGCTGATGATGATCTGGCGCCCGCAGGGACTGCTGCCGATGAAACGTCCGCATCTGGAGCTGAAATCATGAGTGGAGCCCCTTTGCTGGAGGTCTCCGGCCTGTGCATGCGCTTCGGTGGCCTGCTGGCCGTCAATGAGGTCGCCCTGCGCGTAGAGGAAGGTCAGATAGTGTCGCTGATCGGCCCCAACGGCGCGGGCAAGACCACGGTATTCAACTGCCTGACCGGGTTCTACAAGCCCAGCGCCGGCAGCATCCGTTTCCGCGGTGAGGAGGTCAGCGGTCTGCCGGGCTTCAAGCTGGCATGCAAGGGCATGGTGCGCACCTTCCAGCATGTGCGCCTGTTCAAGCAGATGAGCGTGGTGGAGAACCTGCTGGTGGCCCAGCATCAGCACCTCAACACCAACATGCTGGCAGGCCTGTTCAAGACCCTCAACTATCGCCGGGCCGAGCGCGAGGCCATGGAACGGGCGGCCTGGTGGCTGGACCGACTGGGGCTGACCGATGTCGCCAACCGCACCGCCGGCACCCTGGCCTATGGTCAGCAGCGGCACCTGGAGATTGCCCGCTGCATGGTCACCCGCCCGACCCTGCTGATGCTCGACGAACCCGCCGCCGGGCTCAACCCGAAGGAGACCGCCGATCTGCAGGAGCTGATCGCCGAACTGCGCGATGAGCAAGGCCTGAGCATCCTGCTGATCGAGCACGATATGAAACTGGTCATGGGGATTTCCGATCACGTGGTGGTGATCAACCAGGGTTGCCCCCTGGCTGACGGCACGCCGCAGGAGGTCCGCCAGCACCCCGATGTGATCAAGGCCTACCTGGGGGAAACCTGATGCTGTCGTTCACTGACGTCAATACCTTCTACGGCAAGATCCAGGCGTTGCACGGGGTAAGTCTGGACGTGCAGCAGGGTGAGATTGTGACCCTTATCGGTGCCAATGGCGCCGGCAAGACCACCCTGCTGATGACGCTCTGCGGCGACCCCGCGCCGGCCAGCGGCAGCATCCGCTACCACGGCGAGGAGCTGGTCGGCAGGGAAACCTGCCATATCATGCGCAGGGACATCGCCATAGTGCCGGAGGGACGCCGGGTATTCTCCCGCCTGACAGTGGAGGAAAACCTGGCCATGGGTGCCTTCTTCCTGCCACGGGATGAGGTCCAGCCACAGCTCAAGGCGACCCTGGAGCTCTTTCCCCGATTGAAGGAGCGCTATCAGCAACGGGCCGGCACCATGTCCGGCGGGGAACAGCAGATGCTGGCGATCGGCCGGGCACTGATGAGCAAACCCCGCATGCTGCTGATGGACGAACCCTCTCTGGGGCTGGCGCCCATCATCATTCAGCAGATCTTCGAGATCATCGAGGAGCTGCGCCGTCAGGGGGTGACCATCTTCCTGGTCGAACAGAACGCCAACCAGGCGCTGAAACTGGCCGACCGGGGCTACGTCATGGAGCACGGCCGCATCGTCATGCAGGGCAGCGGCGAGGAGCTGCTGGCCGACCCCGAAGTACGCCGCGCCTACCTCGGCGCCTGACGGGGCCGAGGCGTTATCGCAGGAGCACCACCAAGACAGGGATTCTCCTACACCCAAACCGGGATCTTATCGAACCGTAGGAGCACCCGCCCCGGGTGCGAAGGTGTTCTGGCTTGACTCCCTTTTCGCACCGAGGGCGGTGCTCCTACACCCAAACCGGGTTCGCACCGGGGGCGGTGCTCCTACATCCAAACCGGAACTCTCCCCGCACCGTAGGAGCACCCGCCCCGGGTGCGAAGGCGCTCTGGCTCGACTCCCTTTCGCACCGAGGGCGGTGCTCCTACATCCAAACCGGGATTCTTCTCGAACCGTAGGAGCACCCGCCCCGGGTGCGAGGTGTTCTGGTTCGACTCCCTTTTCGCACCGAGGGCGGTGCTCCTACATCCAAACCGGGATTCTCCTGCATCAAAAACGGGGTTCTCCTCGAACTGTAGGAGCACCCGCCCCGGGTGCGAAGGGTTTTGGACCGGGGCTCCGGGGGTCAGTCGGCGAGCGGTGCTCCGCCCTGATAACCGCATCCATTGAGGCGCTGGCCATCGCGGATCAGCACGGCGCTGAGGTGGTAATAGTCGCCGGTAGTGCGCTCGATGCAGCCGGTGGGATAAAGCCAGAGTTCCAGCCCCTGGTCATGCACGCCACGGAAGCCCAGGGCGCCATCCGGCAGCTGCTCGCTGATCATCGACAGCTGACGTCCATCCTCGGCATCGCCGCTGGTCAACAGCATGCCGCCGGCACCTACATCCACCCGCCAGCCATCGGCCAGACTGAAGCCGACCCACCGGCTGTGAGCGGCACTGGTGTCCATGCAGCCGCGCCCGGTGGATTCGACCCTGTGGGTCCTGTCGACCATCCAGCGGCCGTCCTTCTCGGTCACCGCCAGCTCGGCGAAGATCGACATCTGCCCCGGCTGCCCCACCTCATCAAACAGCCTTTTCAGTTCGGCGCTGGGTTCCAGCAGGCGGTCGTGCTCCTGGCCACAGGCGCGGATGGTCCAGTGCGGCTCGGCCCTGTCCACCAATCCGGCGACCCGCTGCGCCGGCGCTTCCCTCCCGCCCTGCCAGAACGACCAGGAAGCACAGCCGCTCAGGATTGAGGCAAGACCGAGAATGGTGCAGAGTGCGAGGCGACCGGTTGGTGCTGTCATTGTGTGAGCCCCTTTGAAGAAGCTCTCATAAACCGATGAATTGCCTGCAATGACAGACCACAATCCGCCCACTCGGTGCTAAGCTGTGTAGCGTTTTTCACCACCGTTTTACCTTCTGCCTGGATGGAACTATGAATACCATAAAAAGCTTGATGCTGGCGTCGCTTGTACTGGTCGGCGCATGCTCTTCTAAACAGGAAGTCGTGCAAGCTCCGCAGGAACCAGCTCCCTCCTGGGCTGACTCGCGTATCGAGAGCCTGAGCACCCTGGCCAAGCAACAGGGCTATGAGGTGGAGCGAGAAGGTGAGCAGATCCGGGTGCTGATCCCGGTTGACGGCAACTTCCATCCCAAGCGTACGCTGCTGCTGCCCTCCGGGTTGGTGCCCCTGAGCAAGATGGCCCAGGCACTCAAGAGCGACAGCGGCAGTCGCGTCACCGTGGTCGGACACAGCGACAGCGACGGCAGTCATGAACTGAACCAGTCCCTGAGCATGGAGCGCGCCCAGGCGGTGGCAAGCGTCCTGCGTCTGGGTGGCATCGAACGCCACCGCATGCACCTGATTGGCATGGCCGACAATGCCCCCCGCGCCGATAACAGCACCTATACCGGCCGCAAGCTGAACCGCCGGGTGGAGATCATCCTCACACCCTACCAGCCGACCAGCGTAGCACTGGCCGACGCCACCAAGCCCTGATCGGGCTTGCGGGTCCGGCATACGCCGAGCCCGCTGTCACTTCTACTTGCTGACCCGGGATACCCCGTTCACGGTCAGGATGCGGACCCGCTCCCCCGGAGCAAATGACACGTTTTTGTCCACCTCCTGGACATAGGCCCGGGTCTGGCCGCCATCTTCACGCACGGTAATTTCCACGCCTTGGTTGCGGGTGATGCCTTCCTCGGCGGCAGCGCCGGCCATGCCACCGGCCACCGCGCCCAGCACGCCGGTGATGATGCTGCCGCGTCCGCCGCCCACAGAACTGCCGGCCACACCACCGATGACGGCACCGGCGCCGGTACCTATATTGGTCTTGGTCCCTTCGATCTGTACCAGGCGTACCGATTCCACGGTGCCCATGCGCACGGTCTGGGGAGCGCGGGCCTCGGATCGACTGTAGGTGTCACCGGTCAGGCTGGAGGCGCAACCACCCACGGCCAGGGTCAGGCCGAGCAGGCAGCTCGTGAGAATACGTTTTTTCATAAATCACCATCCTGTCTGTATGCCGGCCGAGTGACCGGCTGGACCTCGATCTGTCGTGCTCGTTGGACTGCCCTGAGTGGCAATCGTTGCACGGCAGGCATTTCATCGGATTTCCGCTTTGCGGGTCGAGCCTCGCAGCGATTTGCTCTAGACTGCTCGTCGTTTTTTCCTGGTGTCGGCCCGCCTTGACGGCGCTGGCTCGGCTTTCGCCTTCGTTGTACCCGCCACAACAACTATAACGCCCGCAGGTCACGAACACCGAACAATCGGAGACTTTCCTATGCCCTTGTTTCAGGCCGCGTGGGTATTTTATCTGAACAATGCTGCACTGGTGCTGAACAGCCTGGCACTCTTCTACGGGCTGTGCGGCAGCTGGCTGATCCTGGCGACCCAGCTGCGTACCCTCCGCGCCCAACGCCTGCTCAGCAGTGATGCGGGCACCCTGGAGGAAGAACTGCCGCTGACCACCAGAAAGACCAACCGGCTGTTCGGCCTGGTCGGCTGTCTATGCCTCGGCCTGGCCCTGCTGCTGAGCGTCGCTTCCGCGCAGTTCTGACATCTGCCGACTGAGCACGGGATTGGCATACTGACGCAGCCACCACAGCCGCTGCTCCGCGGGACATTGGGCCAGTCGCCCCTCGAAGCGCTGCTGCTCCTCGCTCAGCACCTCAGGCGCAAATTGCTCGCGCCAGCCGCAGATGTTCACTTCGGCAAATTCGCTGCCCAGCTGCTCCACCGCCAGGTAATTGCTGGGATAGAGCCGATACAATCCCAGAATCTGCCTGTCCGCCTCGGCCGCCACCGCCCTGGCATCGGCGTAGTCACCGGTCAGCGGCGTGCCGAAGGCGATGTGCACCCGCCCCTTGTATCCGGTCAGTCCCTTGGCGATGGAGCTGTCATCTTCGCCCGGCTGCTTGGTATAGCTGCCGGTGCGCTCTCGCTGCTCCAGCTCCCGCGCCTTCATCTGATCGCAGGGGTCCCATTCGTAGGCGATGGATACCGGCACTATGTTCAGCGAACGGATCACGTCGGCGAAGTCCTCACCCTTGCGACTCATGCACAGCATCTTGATGATGGCGGTGTCGGTTCGGTCCCGACCATCCTTGGCACGCCCCTCGGCCTGGGCAATCCAGACGGAGTGACCGGTGGCTATCGAATGGTTGATGTAGGCCGACAGGGTCTGGTACACCGCCAGCTTCTCCCGGCGCCCGGTCACCGAGCGGTGCACGATGAAACACTTGTTCAGCCGCATCAGGTCGCTGACGAAGGAGCGCTGCAGCAGGTTGTCGCCGATGGCGATACGCGGCGTGGGGTGCCCGCTGTGGTAGAGCGCGTAATTGACGAAGGCCGGGTCCATGGCAATGTCCCGGTGATTGGCCAGGAACAGATGGGGCTGGGTCTTGCTGAGGTTGTCCAGACCGCTGTAGGTAACGCTCAGGGCGCTTTTTTCAATGACCTTGTCGAGCCAGGGCTCCAGTCTCTGCTGCAGCCCATGAACCGTGTCCACTCCCCGCAGTTCACGGCGCAGGGCACTGCCGACCAGGCGGCAGCTGACACCGGGCATCCAGCGACTCAGGCGTGGGAAGCGGTATCCGGCCAGTGTCTGCAACAGCTCTCTGTCCTGCAGTAGCCGCTGCAGTACCGCAGGCACCTCATCATCGTGATACGGCCGGATGGCATCAAACTCGCCCATTGGTTCCTCATCAAAGTGGGTATGGAGCGCGCATTATGCGGCGCTGCGGTCGGAGTCTCAATTCCCCATCGCAGTTTCGCTGCTGCGGCCCCCGTGGCTGGCAGTGCCCGCGGCCAATGCTTACACTAGCCGTCGAGATCAAGGCTCCGCAGACCGCGGTGCCCGAGGAGAGTCCCATGTTGCATGAAGCCTCCGTCCGGAGCGCAGGGTGAGCGGTCGCCTCGCCCAATTCCGGGCGCCGCTGCCCGAGGTGCCCGAACACTGGCAGCCCAGCTGGAACCTGTCACCGGGGCAGCAGCTGCTGATTCTGCGCAAGATCGACAAGCGCGTCGAATGTGCCCGGGTGCTGTGGAACCTGACGCCCGGCTGGCTCAAGGACCTGAGCCGGGCGCCGTTCACCGCCAAGGCCGAGTTCCTGCATGACAAGGCCATGTTCCGCGAACCGCTGGTCCAGCGGCGTTGCCTGATCCCGGTGGAGGGTTACTACATATGGCAGCAGCAGGGCCGGCGCAAGCAGCCCTGGTATCTGCGCCGGGAACAGGACAGCCTGGCGCTGGCCGGCCTCTGGGACAGGTACCAGCTGGAGGACGGCACCTTCTGGGACAGCTGCGTGTTGATCACGGCGCCAGCCAAGGGTTTGCCCGCGCGCCTGACCGATCGCATGCCGGTGGCACTGAATCAGGCCGAGCAGGCCATCTGGCTGGCCCATGCCACCGCACCCAGGGCCCTGCAACCGCTGCTGCTCAATGCCGAGCCGCAGGTTCAGCTGATGTATCCGGTCAACCCGGCGGTGAGCAATCCCGCTACCCAGGGCCCCCACTGCACTTCACCTACCGGGCACCCGGTACGCCTTACACCCGGAACTGATTGATCAGGCGCCGCTGGTGCTCGGCCAGCTTGGTCAGACCGGCACTGGCGGTGGAAGACTCCGCCGCCCCGCCGGCAACCTCGTTGGCCACGGTGCCGATATTGGCCACATTGCGGTTGATGTCCTCGGCCACCGCGCTCTGCTGCTCGGCAGCGCTGGCGATCTGGATGTTCATGTCGCTGATCACCGACACTGCCTGGGTGATGGACATCAGTGCGGCATCGGCCTCTTCGGCCTGCAGCACGCTCTCGCCGGTGCGTGCCCTGCTCTGCTCCATGACCCGTACTGTCTGCCGCGTGCCGTTCTGCAGTTGCTCGATCATCTGCTGAATCTCTTCGGTGGAAGCCTGGGTCTTGAGGGCCAGATTGCGCACCTCATCGGCCACCACTGCAAAGCCCCGACCGTGCTCACCGGCCCGGGCCGCCTCGATCGCTGCGTTCAGCGCCAGCAGATTGGTCTGCTCGGCGATACCCCGGATCACATCGAGGATCGAGGTGATGTTCTCGCTGTCCCTGGCCAGGCTCTCAACGGTCTGAACCGCCTGCTGGATATCGGCGGACAGCTGCTGGATGGTCGCCGCGGTCTGCTGGACCACTTCACGACCATGACTGGCCGAGCCGTTGGCATTGCCGGCTGCTTCCGCCGCCAGACTGGCATTGCGTGCGACGTCCTGGGCAGTGGCGGTCATCTCGGCGACCGCGGTAGCCACCAGCTCGATTTCGGCCAGCTGTTTCTGCACCCCGTCATTGGTGCGCATGGCGATATCGGCGGTATTTTCCGCCGCATCCGTAACCTGCTGCACCGAGCCGACCACCTCGCGGATCATGCCCTGCAGCTTGTCGAGAAAGGCATTGAAGCCTGCAGCGATGGCACCGAACTCGTCAGCCCGCTCCACCGGCAGGCGCCGGGTCAGGTCCCCGTCACCCCGGGCGACCTCATTCAGCATGCCGACCAGTTGACGGGCCGGCCGCGCCAGGTTGTACCCCACCAGCAGCATCACCCCGAGCCCGGCCAGGGCGATCAGCACACCGATGATCATCAGGGTGCCGGCAGCGCCGGACTGCTGCTCGGCGAGCTCGGCGTCCAGCGCGGCCAGGTCCGCCATCACCACATCCAGGGGCAGGCGGAACAGCAGCGCCCAGCGGGCGGCGGAGTTCCCCAGGGGCACGGGCATCCACAGCTCGATGAGATTGTTGACCCGGTCCACTTCATAGATGGGCTCTTCCTTCAGCTGCCGCAGGTTGGCCTGATCGACGCTGTCGAGAATTCCCGCGGCCGACTCCCCCGCCGCGGCCCCTTCACCGGTCCAGGCGACCAGTCGGCCATTGCCACTGATCAAGGCCTGCTCGCCCTGGCCGTCAAAGAGGTTGTCATTGCTGCGCTCGAGCATCGATTGCAGAAAATCCACCGACAGGTCGGAGCCGACGATTCCCAGGAATTCACCGTTGAGCAGAATCGGAGCGGAGAAGGACGCCAGCATGACCTGCTTGTCCCCCAACTGATAGGGAGCCGGGTCGACGACGCAGGCGCGGCCCGTTTCCCGGGGACACAGATAGCACTCGCCCGCCCGTATCCCGGTGTCCAGCAGGGTTTCATCGTTCAGTTCGCTGAGCAGGTCCAGGGCAATGCTGCCATCAGCTTCGCGATACCAGTAGGGAATGAATTGACCCGCCTCGCTGTGCCCGGGCAGCCCGGTGTTGGCGTAGAAGCTGTCGAGCCCGTCGAAGGCGCCGGGCTCCCAGGCTACGTAAGCTGCCAGCAGGTCGGTCCGCTCTTCCAGCACCTGACGGACATAGCGCAGCATCTCGTCCCGGCTGACCATCAGTTGCGGCAACCCATCCCGCACGTCCGCCGCCTGACGATTGAGCAGCGCCAGTTGCTCGTTGACCACCAGAGGCTGCTCGAGCTGCTGGCGGATACGCAGCATCTCGCTGCTGGCCACCGCTTCCAGCCGCTCGCGTACATGCCGCTCCAGCAACTGCTCGGTGCGCTCGGCTACCAGGGTCTGATTGCGCTCGAAGGCCAGCAGGGCATAGAGGGTCATTGCCCCCACCGCCACGAAGAGACAAGCGCCTGCCAGGGCGGCGACGGACAGCTGTATTGATCGGAATTTCATGAAGTACTCGTCACGACGGGAACCGGGATATAACTTTATCGGCAGAGGTGGTCAAACCTTCAGCGGCGATCTGCTATTGTTCGCTGCATCCATTACCAGTTTGTTACGGAAGGGTTATCCGTCATGCGTATTCGCCGCCTTGTCTATTGCCTGCCGCTGATGCTGCTGATGAGCTGTGAGAGTGTCCAGACCACCCAGGGCGGTGCCGTGGGCGTCCAGCGCAACCAGTACATGGTCAGCGGTCTGTCCAGCACCGAAGTCGACCGGATGGCTGCCGAGTCCTATCAGGAAATGCTTGCCGAAGCACGCAGCAAGAATCTGCTCAATACCGATGCCGCCATGCTGAAGCGGCTGCGCTCCATCGCCGACCGGCTCATCGGTGAAGTTGACCATTTCCGTCCGGATGCCCGCAGCTGGGATTGGGAAGTCAACCTGATCAAGAGCGATGCGCTCAACGCCAGCTGCATGCCCGGCGGCAAGATCCTGTTCTATTCCGGCATCGTCGACCAGCTCAAGCTCAGTGACGACGAAATCGCCCAGATCATGGGCCATGAGATCGCCCATGCCCTGCGTGAACACGGACGGGAGGCGATCTCCCGGGCCTATGCCACCCAGATGGGCACCCAGGTGATCGGCTCCCTGCTCGGGCTCGGCGACGGTGCCCGCCAGGCCGCGGACCTGGCCGTGCAGTATGGCCTGACCCTGCCCAACAGCCGCGCCAACGAAACCGAGGCCGACCTGATCGGCCTGGAGCTGGCCGCCCGAGCCGGCTACAACCCCGAAGCCGCCGTCACGCTGTGGCAGAAGATGGGCGCCGCCTCCCAGGGCCAGCCCCCGGCGTTTCTCAGTACCCACCCCTCGTCCTCGGGTCGCATAGAAACGCTGCGCGGCAATATCGCCAAGGTACGCCCGCTCTACGAAGCGGCCCGCTAACAGGGGTGCGCACCGGGTTGCGACCAATGACTGATTGATTTCTCAGGGATTTCAACTATGTTACAGCGGCTGGAAACCGGCCGCCCCCGGACAGTAACAAACAAACCGAGGAATAACATGATGAAAAGAACCCTGATCGCCACCGGTGTCGCCGCTGGCCTGCTGGCCCTGCCGGGCCTGTCCGTCGCCCAGGGTGGCGGCTTCGTGGAAGACGCCAAGGCCAACCTGAGCCTGCGCAACCTGTACTACGACGGCGACTACAAGAACGCCACTGGCGCTCCCAGCGACCGGGAATGGGGCCAGGGCTTCATGCTCAGGTTCAATTCCGGTTACACCCAGGGTCCGGTAGGCCTGGGTCTGGACGTGTTTGCCCGTGCCGGCCTGCGCCTGGACTCCGGCGGCAAGCGTGGCGATGCCGACGCCAGCCGCCAGCCCGGCACCATGTTCCCGCTGGAAGACGATAACAGCGCGGTATCCGAATTCAGCCAGATCGACTTCGCCGCCAAGGCCAAGGTATCCGCTACCGAGATCAAGGCCGGACGCGGCTTCGAACCCGCCCTGCCGATCCTGACCCGCAACGATGGCCGCCTGCTGCCGCAGACCTACAGCGGTGTGATGGTGACCTCCGACGAGATCGACAACCTGACCCTGCGCGCGGGCCAGTTCGACGAAGCCAGCAGCCGCAGCTGGAGCCACTATGACGGCCTGCGCATCGCCGGTGGTACCGAGCGGGTGAACAAGTTCCAGTATGCCGGCGGTGACGCCCAGCTGGGTGACAATCTGGTCGCCAGCTACTACTTCGCCAAGCTCAAGGATTACTACAAGCAGCACTACCTCGGCGCTGTGCATACCCTGCCGCTGGGCGAAGGCAAGCTGGTCACCGACCTGCGCTACTTCGACAGCAACTCCACCGGCGCCAATCGCAGTGGCGAAGCTGGCTATGGCGCTGCCGGTGTATTCAATAACGGCGAGGTGGACAACCAGGCCATGAGCGCCCTGTTCACCTATCACCGCAGCAACCACTCCCTGGGTCTGGGTTATCAGGCAATGCGCGGTGACAGCAACTTCGCCTTCGTCAACAACGGCGACGGTGCCACCGCCTACCTGATCACCGACTCGCAGATCGGCAAGTTCGAGCGCGCCGGCGAGAAGACATGGGTCGGCCAGTACGGTTACAACTTTGCCGACTACGTGCCGGGGCTGAGCTTCAGCGCCAAGTACCTGCGCGGCAGTGACATCGACACCCTGGGCAACACCGGTGACCGCGAGTGGGAACGCGACCTGCGTCTGGACTACAAGGTCCAGAGCGGTGTGCTCAAGGATCTGGGTGTATCGCTGCGCCATGCCAGCCTGCGCTCCGATGTCGCCCGTGACGAGGACCAGCTGCGGGTCTACCTGACCTACAACTTCGTCCTGCTCTGAACCCTGCAGCCCCGGCCACCGCGCCGGGGCTTTGCCCTCCGGCACCTTTTCGGGTGTACCATGGTCATCTGTCATGACCAGTCACCCCAGGAGAGCTGCCATGCAAGACCCCAATCAGCGCTACGCCCGCACCTACAGCGAATCGGGACTGCGACGCAAACTTGCCCTCTATGCCCGCGCCGCGGGCGAAGAGGTGGTGGAGAAGGTACTCTGGCTGTTCTACGCCGCCCAGAGCCCAGCCACGCCGCGCTGGGCGAAGACGGCCATCTACGGCGCACTGGGTTACTTCATCTTCCCCCTGGACGCCATTCCCGATCTGGCGCCTATGGTCGGCTATACCGATGACCTGGGCGTACTGGCCGCCGCTCTGACCACAGTCGCCTTCTACATCAACGATGACATCAAGGCACGGACCCGGGTGCAGATGGAAAAGTGGTTCGGCCCCCGCACCACGGAAACGGGAACTGAAGTCGAGCAGGTCCGGGCGCAATAATAACCAAATCGAATCAACACATTCATTTTTATTCTTTTTTAAAAATACAGCCTTCGTTTATTTTATCCCCACTGTCAGCGCGCCACTCGACCACGCAGAGCCGGATGACACACCCATGACCACACGGATGAACAAACGGAGCACATCATGCAACACACTCTGCTGGCCAGCGCCATCGCCCTCGGACTGCTGTCCACCCTGCCCACCCTGGCCCAGGCCGGTGAGGGATTCGTCGAGGGTGCCAGTGCCACCCTCAGCGCCCGCAACTTCTACTTCAACCAGGACAATCGCAGTGGCGCCGCCTCCCCCTCGAAGAGCGAGGAGTGGGGCCAGGGCTTCCTGCTCAACTTCCAGTCCGGTTATACCGCAGGTCCGGTCGGCTTCGGGCTGGACGCCCTGGGCCAGGTTGGTATCCGCCTGGATTCGGGCGGCCGCACCACCAAGGCCGACCGTGACCGCAACCCGGGTGCCCTCTTCCCGCTGGAGGACGACGGCAGCGCGGTCAGCAATTTCAGCCGCATCGACTTCACCGGCAAGGCCCGTATCGGCAAAACCGAACTGCGCCTCGGTGCCCTGCAACCCAAACTGCCGGTGCTGACCTTCAACGACGGCCGCCTGCTGCCGCAGACATTCCGTGGCGGTCAGCTGACCTCCCGGGACATCCAGGGCCTGACCCTGAATCTGGGCCAGATCGAGAGGGCCAGCGGTCGCGCCTCGACCGATTACGAAGGGCTGACCATTGCCGGCGGTACCGAGCGGGTCAATCAGTTCCGTTTTGCCGGCGGTGACTACCAGCTGACCGACAACCTGATCACCAGCTACTACTTTGCCGAGCTGGAAGACTACTACCGCCAGCACTTCCTCGGACTGGTCCATAACATCGGCCTGGGCAATGGCAAGCTGCATACAGATCTGCGCGCCTTCGACAGCAATGCCCACGGCGCCAACGATGACGGCCAAGCAGGCTACGGCGCTGCCGGCTTCCAGAACGACGGCCGGGTCGACAACCGAGCCCTCAGCGCCCTGTTCACCTACAGCCTGAGCGGGCACAGCCTGGGGCTCGGCTACCAGCACCTGAGCGGCGACAGCCATTTCCCCTTCGTCAACAACGGTGATGGCGCCACTGCCTACTTGATCACTGACTCGCAGATCGCCAAGTTCCAGCGGGCCGGCGAGAAGACCTGGCTGGCACGCTATGCCTATGACTTCGCCAAAGCCGGCGTTCCCGGCCTGAAGGCCAGCGCCACCTACCTGCGTGGCGATGACGTCAAGGCCGCCGTGTCCGGCGCTGATCATGAGTGGGAGCGGGATCTGCGGGTCGACTACCGCATCCAGAACGGCTGGCTGAAGAACCTCGACCTGTCCCTGCGCCATGCCAGCCTGCGCAGCGACGTGGCCGGCCAACGGGATCAGGACGAGCTGCGCGCCATCGCCAGCTACACCTTCACCCTGCTGTGATCCGGACGGGCCCTCTGGGCCCGTTTTCACCTGGCGGGCAGTTGACCTGCCCGCCACCCTGAATCCCCCCATCGCAGGAGATCATGATGACCACAGCTTCCCCCCGATACCTGATCCTGCCCGGATGGCAGGGCTCCGGCCGATACCACTGGCAGAGCCACTGGCAACGCCTGCTGCCCGGCGCCCAGCGCGTCGAGCAGGCCGATTGGCATCTGCCGCGGCGCGCCGACTGGGTCAATGCCCTGGATCGTTGCATCGCCGCGCAGCCTGGTCCGGTGATACTCATTGCCCACAGCCTGGGCTGCATTACCGTAGCGCACTGGGCTGCCCAGGCGACACCGGCCCTGCGCGCCAGGGTCCAGGGCGCGCTGCTGGTGGCGCCGGCGGACGTGGAGCGTGACGGCTGCCCTGCCCCGCTGCAGAACTTCGCCCCCATCCCCCGACAGCCGCTGGGCTTTGCCAGTCTGGTGATCGGCTCCACCAACGACCGTGCCGCCAGTGCCGGGCGCGCACTGACCCTGGCCGACAGCTGGGCCAGCCAGGCGATCATCCTCGAGCAGGCCGGGCACATCAACACCGAGGCAGGCTATACCCGCTGGGAAGAGGGCTTTGCCTATCTCTATCAACTGCAGAACCTGATCGAAAAACAGCAGCGACGGTGGGCCTGAATAAAATCGGCCCACCGGCTCTGCGCCATCACTGATTCAGCAACCGACGCACACCCAACCCGACCAGTAGGCCGAGCAGACAGAACAGGGCAAACACCCAGCCCGACCACAGCCAGCGCCAAGAACAGCGCTCCAGCCGATGGCCGATCGGATTCTGTGTACTCCATTTGTGCCAACCCCATAGTCAAAAGGTTCTTCTCGGAGGCGCAGGTCCCCAAATCGGCGGATCGAACTGTGCCCTTCGCAGCACCTGGTGAAAAAAAATCCCCGGCCGCAGCCGGGGCAAGGAAGGAACAGAAGCCAGCGGTGGTTATCTGCCACCCCAGATGGTGCCGGCGGGATCGGCCGCAGTAACACCCACCACGTTGCCATGCTCGACCGGGGACAATCGTAAGAATGTGTCCGGCACGTACCGCTAGCTCCCGCACTCCTTCGGGAGCGAGCACCCGGCCGCTGGAATGCTGCCGCCCTCTGCGGCAGGTCAGCTGTAGTTGGAGGGAGGTGGGTACTCCCCGGTCAACAGCCAGCGACCTATGTCCTTCTGTTTGTGATCCAGCGGATCGTGCAAGGTGTGCACCCGGACGTTGCGCCAGAAGCGGTCGAAGCCGAATCGGGAGGAGGTCGCCCTCGCGCCCATGGTTTCGAAGATCTCGCTGGTGATATCCAGCGCTACCCGACCGGACAGCAGCTTGGCCTCGGCAATCCAGGTGGCCAGCTCGCCACGCTCGGCCGGGGTGGGCTGGGGCCTGTCCAGCAGTTGCTGCAGGCGTTCCGCCGCCCGCTCGGCAAGGGCGCTGGCGGCATCGAAGCGGGACCACAGCTGACCGAGGCGCAACTGTATGAGCGCATCATTGGTCGGCTTCTCCGCGGTGGAGCCCGGCCAGCTGCGCGCCCGCTCATGGATGTAGTCAACGGCCGCACTCAGGGCGCCGGCGGCGTTGCCCAGGTAGATCTGCACCAGCACCATCTGGGAGACACAGGTACGCAGGGTCGCCCGCGGCGTGCCCAGCCCCTGTTCCAGCAAGTCGCCGGGATCCACATAGACGCCCTCGAAGTGCACTGTGCCGCTGTCGGTCTGGCGCTGGCCGAAGCCATCCCAGTCATCACCGATGAGCAGCCCGTCCCGGCTGGCAGGCAGCGCCAGGAAGACCCGCTCCTGGGAACCGAACTCCACGGGCGCGCTCACCACCAGCGCGTCGGCCCCCAGGGCGCCAGAACAGAACGACTTGCTGCCCAGCAGCAGATAGTGGTCTTCCTCGCGCACCAGCTGCAGGCCGGTATCACGACCATTGGTGGCATTGCCCCAAAACCAGTCCCGTTCGATGGTGTGGGTCAGCCAGTGCTTCTGCTGCTGCTCGCTGCCGAACAGCTGGATGGTGGCCAGCTGCAGATGGTGGAAGGCGAACAGATGCGCCAGCGAGCTGTCCACCGCCGCCAGGTAGCGGGTGATGCGGTAGATTTCCGGCCAGCGACTGCCCTGGCCACCGAACTTGCGGGGTATGCTCAGGTGCAGCAGGCCGCTCTGGCGGAACAGCTGCTTCTCGGCCCGGGCCGAGCCACCCTGCTGATCGCGCTGCACGGCGGTGGCGGCCAGCTGCGCCGCCAGGGTCAGCACTGCCTGGCTGCACTGGCTGTCGTCCAGTGGAAGCACTCTGGGATTGATCACGGGTGCAATGCCGGCCACGCCTGCGGCCGTACGCAATGGGCTCAGGGTCGTCATCACTGCTCCTCGGGTGACCAGATCACCACATCGCTGGCATCCACCCGCACCGGCAACAGACCCTCGACATGGAAGGTGTCGGCAATGCGCTGCTGCTCGGCCAGCCCGTCTGCCTGTACCAGACGCACTTCATAGCTGCGCTTGCGATTGGCGACTTCGACAATTTCGGGCTCCAGACCGCCCCACAGGGGGCCGAGAATCTCTGCCGCCTCACGGGGATTGGCTCGCAGCCACTCGCCACCCTTGCGCAGCTCCTCGAACAGGGTGTTGAGCACCTCCGGGTGCTGTTCGGCGAAGGCGACAGAGCTCAGGTAGTAACGCTGGTAGTCCGCCAGTCCGTCACTGCCATCGGCCAGAACCCGGGGGGCAAGCTGACGCTGGGCACTGGTCAGGAAGGGTTCCCAGACCACCCAGGCATCCACGTTGCGGTTCTCGAAGGCGGCCCGGCCGTCCGCCGGAGTCAGATAGGATGGGCGGATATCAGCGAAACTCAGGCCAGCCTTTTTCAGCGCCTGGATCAGCAGGTAGTGGCTGCCCGCTGCCTTGGTGACAGCCACGCGCTTGCCCTTGAGATCGCCCAGCTCGCGGATATCGGAATCGCCATGGACCAGAATCGCCTGGGCGGTAGGGGACGGCGCTTCCTGGGCGACGTAGACCAGACGGGCGCCGGCGGCCTGGGCGAAGACCGGAACCGTGTCGGCCACATCGGCGGAGAAGTCCACGTTCCCCACGTTCAGCGCCTCAAGCAGCGGCAGGCCGCTGGGGAATTCGTGCCAGGAGACAGTGACGCCCTGCTCGGCCAGTGCCTTCTCCAGTGTTCCCTGACTGCGCAGCAGCGTGGTCAGGGTGGAGGACTTCTGGAAGCCAATGCGGACAGTGGTGTCCGCCAGGGCCGCGCCCCCCAGCAGCAGGCTGGCGGCGGTGAACAGGGTGGCCAGCAGGGTACGCCGGCGGCTTGGAAGGGTGCTATGGGTGTTCATGTGCTCTCTCTGCAAACAAGATGGAGGACCCGCCTCATTGCAGAGCCGGATCGGGAACGTCGGAGGCAAGCCTCAGGTTGTCCGGTGATCCGGTGAGACAAAGCTAAACAATCTAAAAAAAGAACAATAAATAATTTTTTGGAATTAAATTATGCCCACGCTGCTAATTCTTAAATTGAATAATAAAATCACTATTTATTCTTTTTAAGCCTCTAAAATATCGAGCATAGTGCTTCCCATCGCCAAGCGCTTCCGCGCCGGCAACATTCCGGAGAGCACCACATGAGCATAAGACTGGGCGACATCGCCCCCGATTTCGAACAGGATTCCAGTGAAGGTCGTATCCGCTTTCACCAGTGGCTCGGCGACAGCTGGGGCATCCTCTTCTCCCACCCCGCGGACTTCACACCGGTATGCACTACCGAGCTGGGCCTGACCGCCAGACTCAAGGACAGCTTCGTCGAGCGCGGCGTCAAGGTCATCGCCCTGTCGGTGGACCCGGTGCAGTCGCATCTGGAGTGGATCAAGGACATCAACGAGACGCAGAACACCGTCGTCGGTTTCCCGATCATCGCCGACCATGACCGCAGGGTGTCCGAGCTCTACGACCTGATTCACCCCAAAGCCAATGACACCCTGACCGTGCGCTCGCTGTTCATCATCGACCCGCACAAGAAGGTACGCCTGATCATCACCTACCCGGCCAGTACCGGGCGCAACTTCGACGAGATCCTGCGGGTGGTCGATTCCCTGCAGCTGACCGACAACCACAAGGTAGCCACCCCGGCCAACTGGAAGGACGGTGACGATGTAGTGATAGTGCCTTCGCTCAAGGACGAGGACGAAATCCGCCAGCGCTTCCCGGCCGGTTACAAGGCCGTACGCCCCTATCTGCGACTGACGCCCCAGCCGAACCGCAAGGCCAGCTGATACCAAGATGCCACGCTTGCGCCTGGTTGCGACCAGGCGCTCTTTTCAGTGTTACCGCCTGACTTGATCACAAGAAGGAGAAAAGCCATGCCCATAGATGAATAAGGAGATGTCCATGAAACAGCTTCCCTGGCGGCGCCTGTTTGCCGCTGCCCTGGCCGTATTCGCCCCCCTGGGCGCGTCCGCCGCCGGCGATGTCAGCCTCGACTACGCCTACTATTCCCCGCCGAGCCTGGTGATCCGCGATCAGGGCTGGCTGGAAGAACACTTCGCCGAACAGAACCGCAGCGTCAAATGGGTCCTGTCCCGCGGCAGCAACAACTCCCTGGAACTTCTCAACAGCGGCGCCACCCAGTTCGCCCTGACCTCGAGCATCTCGGCCTTTGTCAGCCGGGCCAACGGCCAGCCGGTCAAGACCGTCTACAGCTACCTCTGGGCAGAGCCCAGCGCGCTGGTGGTACCGGCGGACTCCCCCATCCAGTCGGTCGATGACATCCGCGGCAAGCGCGTCGCCGCAACCAAGGGCACGGATCCCTACTTCTTTCTGCTGCGTACCCTAGAGCGCCATGGTCTCGGCTCCCGGGACGTACGCATCGTGCACCTGCAGCATCCCGAGGGTCGCACCGCACTGGAGCAGGGTCGCGTGGATGTCTGGGCCGGACTCGATCCGCACATGGCCGCTTCGGAGGCAGGCGGTGCCCGCTTCGTCTATCGCAATCCGGAATTCGGCCTGGGCGCCTTCCTCAATACCAGCGAACGGGTGCTGAGCGAGGAGCCGGAAACCGTCGAGGCCGTGCTCCGGGCCTATGAGCGGGCACGCCAGTGGATCATCGCCCACCCGGAAGAGACCGCTGACCTGGTCGCCCGGGAAACCGGCTTGCCGGTCGAGGTGATCCGCCTGCAGCTGGCCCGCTATGACTTCAGTCGTCCGATCCCCGGCCACGCCCACCTGGACGCGATCAGGCCGGTCATTCCCCTGCTGCAGGCCGACAACATCCTGCGCGGCACGGCCGACGTCGAGGGCACCCTGGATACCCTGCTGGCAGCCGATATCGCCGAACGCGTGGTTCAGGACGCGGCACCATGAGCAGTCAGGCCCAACCCAAGGCGCTGCAGCAGACCCCGATCGCCGGGTGGTCGGCGGTGCGTCTGCTGCGCTTCACTCCGGTCGGCCTGCTGCTGCCGCTGGCCATCATCGCCCTCCTGGAGCTGAGTGTCAGTCGGGGCTGGGTTCCGGCCTGGCTGATGCCGACGCCCAGCGACCTGCTGATGACCTTCCGCGAGCTGGCGGGCGGGCCGCTGTGGACCCATATATCGGCCAGCTCCCAACGGGTATTGCTGGGTTTCGGCATCGGTGCCGGCCTGGCGGTGCTGATCGGCACCCTGGTAGGCATGAGCCGGCAACTCGAGGCCTGGCTGGATCCCACCTTCCAGGCCCTGCGCGCAGTGCCGGGCCTGGCCTGGGTGCCCCTGCTGCTGATCTGGCTGGGTATCGACGAGGTGTCGAAGGTAACCCTGATCGCCATCGGCTCCTTCTTTCCGGTGTACATGAACATGGTCGCCGGCGTGCGCAACGTCGACCGCAAGCTGGTCGAGGTCGGCACCCAACTCGGCTTCAGCCGCGCGGCGCTGATGAGGCGGATCATGGTGCCGGCAGCCCTGCCCTATCTGTTCACCGGGCTGCGCAACGGGCTGTCGATGGCCTGGCTGTGCGTGGTGGCCGCCGAACTGCTGGCCGCCACCGAGGGCATCGGCTACCTGCTGACCGACGGCCGGGAAGTGTCACGCCCCGATCTGGTGCTGGCCGCCATCATCACCCTGGCCCTGATGGGCAAGCTCACTGACAGCCTGCTCAAGCATCTGGAAAAACGCATGCTGGGCTGGCGGGACAACTTCAATGGCAAGGAGCAGAGCCAATGAGCGCCCTGTTACGCATGAGCAACATCCACAAGTCCTTTGCCGAGCTGACGGTGCTGGAGGACGTCAGCCTGGCGCTGGCACCCGGCGAGATCATCAGCCTGCTGGGACCCAGCGGCTGCGGCAAGAGCACCCTGCTGCGCATCGCCGCCGGACTGGACACCCACTTCCACGGCGCTATGGAGCGCAACCCGCTGCTCGACTTCGGTACCGGGTCGGGCATCGGTGTGGTGTTTCAGGAACCACGCCTGATGCCCTGGCTGAGCGTGGCAGAGAACATCGGCTTCGCCGACGGGCGCCGGGCGGATGAGCGCTGGGTGCGTCAGCTGCTGCGTGACGTCGGTCTGGAGGGCCGGGGTGATGCGCTGCCCAAGCAACTCTCCGGCGGCATGGCCCAGCGCGTGGCCATCGCCCGCGGTCTCTACGGTCGCCCCCAGGTGCTGCTGCTGGACGAACCCTTCAGCGCGGTGGATGCCTTCACCCGGATGAAGCTGCAGGACCTGGTGATCAAGCTGGCCGCCCAGTACGAGATCAGCGTGTTGCTGGTGACCCACGATCTGGATGAGGCGGTGTACCTGAGCGACCGGGTGATCATTCTCGGCGGCCGGCCCAGCCGCATCGTCGCGGAGCTGGATGTGCCACTGGCGCAGCCGCGGGATCGTCGCGCCGCCGAGCTGGCCCTGCTCAAGGGCGAGGCGCTGACAGCCCTGTATCAGCAACCGCGGTAAGCATTTATATCGAAATAGAATTTAAAATGAAAATTGATGATTTAGAGAAATATAAGTCCCTTGGTATGGTTGTCGTCAACAACGGGTCGGCCGGCGCCGGCCGCAATAAGGAACAGGTGTCATGCGGGTTATAACCATTGGTGGAAGTCCCAGCCCACGCTCACGCACCGGGCTGCTGCTGGATCAGGCCAGGCTCTGGCTGGCCCGGCGCGGGGTAGAAAGCATTCATTTTGATATCCACCAGTTCGATCCCGCCGAGCTGCTGGCGGCCCGGTTCGACAGCCCTGCCATCCGGCACTTCAGCGAGCAGGTGAGCCAGGCTGACGGCCTGGTGGTCGGTACGCCGGTGTACAAGGCGTCCTTTGCCGGCGCCCTGAAGGTGCTGCTTGATCTGCTGCCGGAACGCGCCCTGGCGCACAAGGTGGTGCTGCCCATCGCCACCGGCGGCACCCAGGCCCATATGCTGGCGGTGGATTACGCACTCAAGCCGGTACTGGCGGCGCTCAAGGCCCAGGAAACCCTGCAGGGGGTGTTTGCCACCGACAATCTGATCCAGTACGGCGAGCCGGCGCAGTTCGACGAAAGCCTGCTGGAACGTCTTGACGATGCCCTGGAGCATTTCATCGCCGCGCTGGCCAGACGCCCGGCGCCGATCGACCCCAGGGTACTGAATGACCGACTGATCCACGCCCGCTGGAGCATCTAGCCGGACCGGGCACCAAACCGAGCATAACCCGCCTTACTCACCCGCCAACGGGTCAGCAGGCTACCAAACCCATCGCAAGGAGAAGACCATGAACAAGGTCACCCTGCGCCGCGGCTTGGCAGCACTTCTGACCGCTGCCCTGTCCTTCGGCGCTGTTACCCAGGCCAACGCAGCCGATCTGCGCATCGGCTATCAGAAATACGGCACCCTGGTGCTGCTCAAGGCCAATGGCGAACTGGACCGCCGGCTGGCCGAACAGGGCGTGAACGTTCGCTGGATCGAGTTCCCGGCTGGCCCCCAACTGCTGGAGGGGCTGAATGTGGGCGCGGTGGACTTCGGCACCACCGGGGAAACCCCGCCGGTATTTGCCCGGGCCGCCGGTGCGGATCTGCTGTATGTCGCCCATGAACCGCCGGCTCCCACCAGCGAAGCCATTCTGGTACCCAGCGACTCCCCCATCACCTCGGTGGCCGAGCTCAAGGGCAAGCGCATTGCCCTGAACAAGGGTTCCAACGTGCATTACCTGCTGGTCCGTGCGCTGGAGCAGGCCGGCCTGAACATTGACGACATCACGCCCGTCTACCTGCCGCCGGCCGATGCCCGGGCCGCCTTCGAACGCAACAGCGTCGATGCCTGGGTGATCTGGGACCCCTTCCAGTCCGCCGCAGAGCAACAGATCGGGGCCCGCACCCTGGCCAACGGCGAGGGTCTGGTCAGCAACTACCAGTTCTACCTGTCCACCCGCAGCTATGCCCGGGACAACCCCCAGGTGCTGCAAATTCTGCTCGAGGAAATCGAGGCCATCGGCAACTGGACCAGGCACAACCTGGATGAGGCCGTGGCCCAGGTGGCGCCACTGCTCGGCCTGAGCCCGGAGATCACCCGTACCGCGCTGCTGCGCCAGGGCTATGGCCCCCGTCCGCTGAGCCCGGAAGTGATCCGCGCCCAGCAGGACATCGCCGACACCTTCTACCAGCTGAAGCTGATCCCGCGGGAGCTGAACATCAGCGAAGTGGTCTGGGCACCCCCGACCCACACCGCAGCCAACTGAAACGAACCGGGCACTGCGCCGCCTCCGCAGGGTCAGTGCCGCTACTGATCACACCCCAGTCATTCAAGGAGACCACTCATGAGTCTGAACATTTTCTGGTTCCTGCCCACCCACGGCGACAGTCGCTATCTGGGCACCACCAAGGGCGCCCGCGCCGTAGACCACAGCTATCTGCAGCAGATCGCCCAGGCCGCCGACAAGCTCGGCTACGGCGGCGTGCTCATCCCCACCGGCCGCTCCTGCGAGGACTCCTGGCTGGTAGCCGCTTCGTTGATTCCGGTGACCCAGCGTCTCAAGTTCCTGGTGGCGCTGCGCCCCGGGGTCATTTCCCCTACCGTCGCCGCCCGCCAGGCCGCCACCCTGGACCGTCTGTCCAATGGCCGCGCCCTTTTCAACCTGGTCACCGGCGGTGATCCGGACGAGCTGGCCGGTGATGGGCTGAACCTGAGTCACGCCGAACGCTACGAAGCCTCGGTGGAATTCACCCGCATCTGGCGTCGGGTACTGGAGGGCGAGACCGTCGACTATGACGGCAAGCACATCCAGGTCAAGGGCGCCAAGCTGCTGTTCCCGCCGGTACAGCAGCCCCGTCCGCCGCTGTACTTCGGAGGCTCCTCCGATGCGGCCCAGGATCTGGCAGCCGAACAGGTCGAACTCTACCTGACCTGGGGCGAGCCCCCTGCGGCGGTACGCGAGAAGATCGAACAGGTGCGCGAGAAGGCCGCCCGCCAGGGTCGCCAGGTCCGCTTCGGCATTCGACTGCATGTGATAGTGCGCGAGAACAACGAGGAAGCCTGGGCGGCGGCAGATCAGCTCATTTCCCACCTGGACGATGACACCATCGCCCGAGCGCAGGCCTCCCTGGCGCGTTTCGACTCGGTGGGCCAGCAGCGCATGGCCGCCCTGCACGGCGGCAGCAAGGACAACCTGGAAGTCAGCCCCAACCTCTGGGCCGGCGTCGGCCTGGTGCGCGGCGGTGCCGGCACCGCCCTGGTGGGCGACGGTCCAACCGTGGCGGCACGCATACAGGAATATGCGGATCTGGGTATCGATACCTTCATCTTCTCCGGATACCCGCACCTGGAGGAGTCCTATCGGGTGGCAGAGCTGCTGTTCCCCCATCTGGATCTGGCTCGCCCGGAGGAGCCGCAGGGCAAGCAGTTCATCAGCCCCTTTGGCGAGATGATCGCCAATGACATCCTGCCCGCCGCAGCCCAGAGCTGAGGGAACGGCCATGCACGCAACACGACAACAACTATTGCAGCGGCTGGCACCCTGGCTGCTGCCCAGTCTGCTGCTGGCAGCCTGGCAGCTGGCGGTGACCAGCGGCCTGCTGTCCAGTCGCATCCTGCCGGCACCCAGTGCCGTGGTGCTGGCCGGCTGGAACCTGATCAGCAGCGGCGAGATCTGGGAGCATCTGGCGATCAGTACCTGGCGGGCCTTTGTCGGACTGGCCATCGGCGGCGGTCTGGGGCTGCTGCTGGGGTTCATCTCCGGCCTGTCACGCTGGGGTGAACGCCTGCTCGACAGCTCGGTACAGATGATCCGCAACGTGCCGCACCTGGCGCTGATACCGCTGGTGATCCTGTGGTTCGGCATCGACGAGAGCGCCAAGATCTTCCTGGTGGCACTGGGCACCCTGTTCCCGATCTACCTCAATACCTACCACGGCATCCGCAACGTGGATGCCGGGCTGGTGGAAATGGCGCGCAGCTACGGACTCTCGGGTTTTGCCCTGTTCCGCCAGGTGATACTGCCCGGAGCCCTGCCGTCGATC
This sequence comes from Halopseudomonas sp. Lyrl_26, assembly GCF_051948695.1. Classification (NCBI taxonomy): domain Bacteria; kingdom Pseudomonadati; phylum Pseudomonadota; class Gammaproteobacteria; order Pseudomonadales; family Pseudomonadaceae; genus Halopseudomonas; species Halopseudomonas sp. Lyrl_26. Next base: position 27,121 of record NZ_JAYJLH010000009.1, on the reverse strand, counting down.
CTGGTGGGCCTGCGCTTTGCCCTGGGCTTCATGTGGCTGACGCTGATCGTCGCCGAAACCATTTCCGCCAGTGCCGGCATCGGCTACCTGGCGATGAATGCCCGGGAGTTCCTGCAGACCGATGTGGTGGTACTGGCCATAGTGCTCTATGCCCTGCTCGGCAAACTCGCCGATGTGGCCGCCCGCTTTCTCGAGCGCGTCTGGCTGCGCTGGCACCCGGCCTATCAGAAAGGAGGCAAGGCATGACGGCCCAGCAACCCCCACGCAACGCCAGCGGTATCGCCCTGTCGCTGCACGGACTGAACAAGACCTTCGGACAGTTGCAGGTACTGCGCGCCCTGGATCTGGAAGTGCCCGCCGGGCAGTTCATCGCCGTGGTAGGCCGCAGCGGCTGCGGCAAGAGCACCCTGCTGCGCCTGCTGGCCGGTCTGGATCAGCCCACCAGCGGTGAGCTGCTGGCCGCCGGACAGCCCCTGAAGGACAACCGCGATACGCGCCTGATGTTCCAGGATGCCCGGCTGCTGCCCTGGAAGAAGGTGATAGATAACGTCGGTCTGGGCCTGACCGGCAACTGGCGCGAGCGCGCACTGGAGGCGCTGGCTGCGGTGGGTCTGTCGGACAAGGCCGATCAATGGCCGGCCACCCTCTCCGGTGGGCAGAAGCAGCGCGTGGCCCTGGCCCGGGCGCTGATCCACCAGCCGCGTCTGCTGCTGCTCGACGAACCCCTGGGCGCGCTGGATGCCCTGACCCGGATCGAGATGCAGCAGCTGATCGAGAAACTCTGGCGCCAGCATGGCTTCACCGTGCTGCTGGTCACCCACGATGTCGCCGAGGCAGTCGCCGTGGCCGACAGGGTCATTCTCATCGAACAGGGCCGCATCGGCCTGGACCTGACGGTGGATGTCGCCAGGCCACGCTCGCACGGCTCCTTCCAGCTCGCGGAGCTGGAATCCCGGGTACTGGAACGGGTACTGGCCAATCCGGCCAGCCCCGAGCGCCCGGAAAAAATCAACCCCCTGCCCACGCAGCTGCGCTGGGCACTCTGAACACAACCCCCAAGAGGAAACAGCATGACCATTCAGGCAATCAACGTACGCAACCAGTTCAAGGGCCAGATCCGCGAGATCATCCGGGGCGATGTGCTGTCGGAAATCGACGTGCAGACCGCCGCCGGTATTGTCACCTCGGTGATCACCACCCGCTCGGTGGATGAGCTCGCTCTGCAGGTAGGCTCGGAGGTGATCGCCTTCGTCAAATCCACGGAGGTATCCATCGCCAAGCTGTGAACAAGGGGCGCCCCGGACGGGGCGCCATACCCCATCAGCAGCAGCGTTCAGAAGATTTTATATGGTACAGGCGCAACCGCCTGGGAGTAGGTAGTCAGAGATAATGTACGCCGTCAGTCCTGCCAGGACCCGCCGAAACCGCGATACTGCATGAAGCGCAGCTGTTTCGATTTTTCCTTGATATCCGCAGCGGGCCCCTCCGGGAAGCGCCTGGCGAATGCCTGCCGCGCCAGTTCGGACCAGTCCCACTGATCACTGCGCAGGTACCGCTCGATCAGTACTTCGGCCACACCCCGCTGGCGCAGCTCCTCACGCAGACGGACGGGACCGTAGCCCCGCTGACTGCGCGCATGGATATAGGCTTCACAGAAGCGCTCGTCGCTGAGCAACCCCTCTTCCTGCAGACGGTCCAGCTCGATCTCCGCCATCTCCCGAGTTGCCCCGCGCTGACGGAGCTTGCGCAGCATCTCGGCATAGCTGTGCTCCCGCCGCGCCAGCAGATCCAGGGCGGATCTGCGAATGGCCACGGGGGTATCCAGCTGGCTGCGCTTGAACACGGCAAAAAACCCGATCAGCCGTCGATATCGACGTTCTCTTCCACCGCGGTGCTCTTGCTGCCGGCCTTGGGCAGCAACTCGTTACGGATGGCCTGTTCGATCTCTTCCGCCACTTCGGGGTTCTCGGCGAGGAACTTGGCCGCATTGGACTTGCCCTGACCGATCTTGTTGCCCTTGTAGCTGTACCAGGCGCCGGACTTCTCGATCTGACCGATGGACACGCCCAGATCGATGATCTCGGCGTTGTGGTAGATACCGGTGCCGTAGAGGATCTGGAACTCGGCCTGGCGGAACGGCGGCGCCACCTTGTTCTTCACCACCTTGACCCGGGTCTCGCTGCCGATCACCTCGTCGCCTTCCTTCACCGCGCCGGTGCGGCGGATATCCAGTCGTACGGAGGAGTAGAACTTCAGCGCGTTACCGCCGGTGGTGGTTTCCGGGTTGCCGAACATCACGCCGATCTTCATGCGGATCTGGTTGATGAAGATCACCAGGCAGTTGGCGTTCTTGATGTTACCGGTGATCTTGCGCAGGGCCTGGGACATCAGACGGGCCTGAACGCCCACGTGGTGATCGCCCATCTCGCCCTCGATCTCGGCCTTGGGCACCAGTGCCGCCACCGAGTCGACAATGATCACGTCCACCGCGTTGGAGCGCACCAGCATGTCGGTGATTTCCAGCGCCTGCTCCCCGGTGTCGGGCTGGGAGACCAGCAGGTCATCAACGTTGACGCCCAGCTTGGCGGCGTACTCCGGGTCCAGCGCGTGCTCGGCGTCGACGAAGGCACAGGTCGCGCCCTTCTTCTGCGCCTGGGCAATCACCGACAGGGTCAGGGTGGTCTTACCGGAGGACTCGGGACCGTAGATCTCGACAATCCGGCCGCGGGGCAGACCGCCGATGCCCAGGGCGATATCCAGTCCCAGTGAACCGGTGGAGATAGAAGGAATCGCCTGGCGTTCATGGTCACCCATGCGCATCACCGCGCCTTTGCCAAATTGACGTTCAATCTGACTCAAGGCCGCCGACAGCGCCTTCTTCTTGTTGTCGTCCATTGTGCATCCTCTCGGTAGACGGGCACGCGCACGGCCCGGGAAATTCAGAATAGGTGAAACCGCATAACACTGTATATATGGTCAGTATTATTCCACAGTTACTCGCACCCGCCTACCCCCTTTTCAACCAGGGATGGCCAATCATGCGGAACGGTTCACAGCCAGCTTCTCGGCTTCGGCAATCAGCCCCTGCAGACTGTGCAGTACGGTCTGGGCACGCACATCGCGGCGGCTGCCCTGGATCCGCCGGCACTGCGTGAGCACCCCGCGATCGCGCACTGCCCAGGCAAACCACACGGTCCCTACGGGCTTGTCCGGCGTGCCGCCCTCCGGCCCGGCAATACCGCTGACCGCTACCGCCAGATCGGCCTCGGCGGCCAGCAGCGCGCCTTCGGCCATGGCCCGGACCACCGGCTCGCTGACCGCACCGAACTGCTGCAGGTCCTCCTCGGAGACGCCCACCCAGCGGACCTTGCTGTGGTTGGCGTAGGTGACGAAGCCGGTGTCGAACCAGCCGGAACTGCCGCTGATGCGGGTGATGGCTTCGGCGATGCCGCCGCCGGTGCAGGACTCGGCAGTGGTCACCCGCAGGCCCAGCTGACGCAGGGCATTTCCCAGCCGCGCAGCAGCGGAATCGATCAGGGGATCATACTGTGACATCGGTTTCTCCTCCAATGACGAAAGCGCCGGCTCACCGGCCATGCCGGTTTCGCACCGGCACCGTTGTAGCCTAGACTATGCCGCTTCCTGCCCCATTCAGAAACACGCTTCAGGGAATTTCATGAGCCGCGTCGAGAAATCCGTTACCCACACTCCCATGATGCAGCAGTACTTCAGCATCAAGCAGCACCACCCGGACCAGCTGCTGTTCTACCGTATGGGTGATTTCTACGAACTGTTCTATGACGATGCCAAGAAGGCTGCCCGCCTGCTCGACATCACCCTTACCGCCCGCGGCAACTCCGGCGGTCAGCCGATTCCCATGGCCGGCATTCCGTTTCATTCCGCCGAGGGCTACCTGGCCCGCCTGGTGAAGCTCGGCGAGTCGGTGGTGATCTGCGAGCAGATCGGCGACCCGGCCACCAGCAAGGGACCGGTTGAGCGTCAGGTGGTGCGCATCATCACCCCCGGCACGGTCAGCGACGAGGCTCTGCTCGACGAGCGCCGGGACAACCTGCTGGCTGCCCTGGTCGGCAGCGAGCGCGCCTTTGGCCTGGCCACCCTGGACATCAACAGCGGCCGCTTCACAGTCATGGAACTGTCCGGCTGGGAAACCCTGCTCGGCGAGCTGGAGCGGCTGGCACCGGCAGAGCTGCTGATCCCGGATGACTGGGAGAGCGATACCCCCATCGAACGCCGGCGTGCGGTGCGTCGCCGCGCGCCCTGGGAGTTCGATCAGGACAGCGCCTTCAAGGCCCTGACCCAGCAGTTCGGCACCCGGGATCTGGTCGGTTTCGGCTGCGCCGATCTGACCCAGGGGCTGGGTGCGGCAGGGGCGCTGCTCGGCTATGCCAAGGAGACCCAGCGCACCGCCCTGCCGCACCTGCGCAGCATCAGTCAGGAGCGCTTCGAGGACAGCGTGGTGATCGACAGCGCCAGCCGCCGCAATCTGGAGATCGACTGCAACCTCTCAGGCGGCCGGGACAATACCCTGCTGGATGTACTCGACCATACCGCCACCGCCATGGGCAGCCGCCTGCTGGCGCGCTGGCTCAATCGTCCGCTGCGCCAGATGGAGACCCTGCGCGCACGCCAGGACAGCATCGCCGGGCTGATCGAGGACTACCACTACGAGAACCTGCACCCGGTACTCAAGGGCATCGGCGATATCGAGCGGATTCTCGCGCGGGTCGCCCTGCGCTCTGCGCGCCCGCGGGATCTGGCGCGACTGCGCGATGCCCTGGCCGCACTGCCCGAACTGCAGCGCTGCATCGAGTCCATCCCCAGCCAGCATGTACGCAGCCTGGGCGAGACCATCTCCACCTATCCGGAGCTGGCCGACCTGCTGCAGCGGGCCATCATCGACAATCCCCCGGCGGTGATCCGCGATGGCGGGGTGATCCGCGAAGGGTACGACAGCGAGCTGGACGACCTGCAGAACATCAGCGAGAACGCCGGCCAGTATCTGATCGATCTGGAGAACCGCGAACGCGAGCGCACCGGTCTGTCGACCCTCAAGGTCGGCTACAACCGGGTGCATGGCTACTATATAGAACTGTCCCGTGGTCAGAGCGCCCAGGCACCGGCCGATTACATCCGCCGCCAGACGCTCAAGGGCGCCGAGCGCTTCATTACCCCGGAGCTCAAGGAATTCGAGGACAAGGCCCTGTCCGCGCGCAGTCGCGCCCTGGCCCGGGAGAAGCAGCTGTACGACGAGCTGCTGGATCGTCTCAACGAGGATCTGGCCGCCCTGCAGGACAGCGCCGCAGCCCTGGCCCAGCTGGACGTGCTCAGCTGTCTGGCCGAACGGGCGGTAACCCTGGACTACTGCCGGCCGGAGTTCGTCGAGGGCAGCGGCCAGCTGTGCATCGAGCAGGGACGTCACCCGGTGGTGGAAAAGGTGCTGGATGGCCCCTTCGTCGCCAACGATCTGGAGCTGACGCCGGAGACGCGCATGCTGGTGATCACCGGCCCGAACATGGGCGGTAAATCCACCTACATGCGCCAGACCGCCCTCATCGTGCTGCTGGCCCATATCGGCGCCCATGTCCCGGCGGCCCGCGTGGTGCTGTCGCCGATGGATCGCATCTTCACCCGCATCGGCTCCAGTGATGACCTGGCCGGCGGTCGTTCCACCTTCATGGTGGAAATGAGCGAAACCGCCAATATCCTGCACAACGCCACGGACGCCAGTCTGGTGTTGATGGACGAGGTCGGTCGCGGCACCAGCACCTTCGACGGTCTCTCGCTGGCCTGGGCCGCCGCCGAATATCTGGCCGGCTTGCGCGCCTTCACCCTGTTCGCCACCCACTATTTCGAGCTCACCGCTCTGGCCGACAGCGATCCCAGCGTCGCCAACGTTCACCTCAACGCCACCGAACACAACGAGCGCATCGTCTTCCTGCACAACGTGCTGCCGGGGCCGGCCAGCCAGAGTTACGGTCTGCAGGTGGCGCAACTGGCCGGCGTACCCCGCCCGGTGATCGAACGGGCCCGTCAGCACCTGGCCACGCTCGAGCAGCAGAGCCTGGATCAGGGCAGTCGCGGAGCCCAGATGCAGCCGGTGCAACCTGACCTGTTCGCTGCCGCGCCGCACCCCGCCGCCGAGGCGCTGCATCAGCTCAGCCCGGACGACATGAGCCCCCGGCAGGCGCTGGAACTGCTATACGAATGGAAGAAGCGCTGGGGCTGATCTTTCACAAATGATATTCATTATCATTGATCGATCAGGAAAAGCAGCCGAACGTGGGCAAAAATGCCGCATCGGCTGCCCCAGCCGAAAATTTGCTGCTAGAATACGCGCCAACTTTGTGACTGCCTTTTTCTGGAGAAACCTGCCATGACCTTCGTTGTGACCGACAACTGCATCAAGTGCAAGTACACCGATTGCGTTGAGGTATGTCCTGTCGACTGTTTCTACGAAGGCCCGAACTTTCTGGTGATCCACCCGGACGAGTGCATCGACTGCGCCCTGTGTGAGCCCGAGTGCCCGGCCAACGCGATCTTCGCCGAGGATGAGGTGCCCGAGGATCAGCAGCAGTTCATCGAGCTCAACGCCGAGCTGGCAGACATCTGGCCGAACATCACCGAGAAGAAGGACGCCCTGCCCGACGCCGAAGAGTGGGATGGCGTGCCGGACAAGCTGCAGCATCTGGAGCGTTGAGTTCCACAGCAGCAAGGGACCCAAAAGAAAGGGGGCTGACCGCGAGGTCAGCCCCCTTTCTTGTTCTTGTTCGTGGCCTTTACAAGTCGGCAGACCGCAGATCCGATGTCCTCGACGACTCGTAGTGCCATACCTGTCCGGCCACTGGTGCTATCTGCGGACGACAGCCTGAACAGAGCGACCAGCGGATAACAGGCTGTGCAGACACGCCCCTGCCCTGCAATAATGGGCTGTCGGCAAATCGCGCGCACAAAAAAGGCGGGGTTGCCCCCGCCCGCGATTTTGCGCTATCCCTACATGCCGTCCTTAAGCCAGCCTTCCCTTGCTGTCACCTTCCTGATGATCCCTGGCCCAACTCCCTGTCAGGCAGCACAATCCGTTGCGCGTGGACTCATCATACACGTAAAAGGTTCCGGCACAACACTGAGAACTGTCTCACACTTTAGGGTGACAAAAATTATAAATTGTTATATATCAATAACTTGCGAATTTACCTCTGAACAAAATCCTATCGAGCGCACATGACGAAGTCGCGATTTCGTACGCCAGATATAGCCAATTTCCTACACGACCAGCGCTGCGAAAAACTTTGTCCGTTTCCTACGACTAAGGTCGGCTTTCCTCATTTCCGCACTGTTTTACAGTTCTGACAACAGCCACTATCCGGCGAGAACAAGAACAATATGACTCAGAACCAGCTGTGCCGGCGCTCTCCGTCGCCCGGCGTCACCCATGCATCCGCAATATGCACATCGTGCGGCCCGGCCGTCCGACTCGAACTCCAATCCATCACACCTGAAGCAGGAGGACACCCCGCGCCCGACCCACATCCTTAACGCCCTGTCTGCGTACAAGCACCACCACCCAGGAGAACAACAATGCAAAAAGATGTAGTGGAGCAAGTGCTCAACCACCCGAAATACGCGGCGTTAGTCAAAGGACGCACGCGAGCCAGCATGATTTTCTTCAGCCTGACGCTGGTCATTTATGCCGGCTTCATCCTGACCATGGCCTATCTGCCTGATGTATTCGCTCGCCCCCTGGGGCCGGACTGGACCATGAGTGTGGGCCTGTGTGTCGGTCTGCTGGTGGCCTGCAGCGCCGTCATCCTGATCGCGCTCTACGTGTACTTTTCCAACAAGTGGTTCGACCCGCTGCTGGCAGAAATCGTGAGGGACGTGCAATGAGAACAATCTCCAAGCTGATGTCGGCCGCCCTGCTGGCTGTCGCCGCCCCCGCCGCCTTTGCCGAAACCGGTCATGGCGCCAATACCGAAGCCATCATCATGTTCCTGCTGTTCATCGCCGGGACCATGGGCATCACCTGGTGGGCAGCACGACGGACGCAGACCACTTCGGACTTCTATACCGCCGGCGGCGGTATCAGCGGCTTCCAGAACGGTCTGGCCATCGCCGGCGACTACATCTCGGCAGCGTCCTTCCTCGGGATCGCCGGCATGGTCTATGTCTCGGGCTACTACGGGGTGATCTACGCCATCGGCTTCCTGTTCGGCTGGCCGGTAGTGATGTTTCTGGTAGCGGAACGCCTGCGTAACCTGGGTCGGTACAACTTCGCGGACGTCACCGCTTTCCGTCTGGAGCAGACACCGGTGCGCATTCTCGCAGCCAGCGCTTCGCTGCTGATCATCGCTCTGTACCTGATTGCGCAGATGGTGGGTGCCGGCAAGCTGATCGTGCTGCTGTTCGGCATCGAGTACAAGTTCGCGGTGGTGATCATCGGCGCGTTGATGATGGTCTATGTATTCTTCGGTGGCATGACCGCCACCACCTGGGTGCAGATCATCAAGGCGGTACTGATGCTCAGCGGCGGTACCCTGCTGTCGGTGCTGGTGCTCTATGCCTTCAACTTCAGTCCCGACGCCATGCTGGCCGAGGCTGTGACCGTGCATCCCTACGAGGCGGAACTGATGTCCCCCGGCGAAGCTGTCACCAGCAATCCGCTCAATGCCCTGTCGCTGGGTCTGGCACTGGCCTTCGGTACTGCCGGCCTGCCGCACATCCTGATGCGCTTCTTCACCGTTTCCAGCGCTCAGGAAGCACGCAAGTCGGTAATCTGGGCCAGCAGCTTCATCGGTTACTTCTATATCCTGACCTTCATTATCGGCTTCGGCGCCATTGCCCTGCTGGTACGCAATCCGGAGTTTTTCCACACCGGGCCCGACGGCAGCTTCAACATGCTCTCCGATCTGATCGGCGGCACCAACATGGCCGCGGTGCACCTGTCCAACGCCGTAGGCGGCAGCCTGCTGCTGGGCTTCCTGGCGGCGGTGACCTTCGCCACCATCGTGGCGGTGGTCGCCGGTCTGGCCCTGGCCGGTGCGGCGTCCATCTCCCATGACCTGTACGCCAACGTGATTGCCCGCGGTCGCTCCACCGAGAAGCAGGAGATGCGTATCTCGAAGATCTCGATTCTGGTGCTGGGCGTGCTGTCCATCCTGCTGGGCATCATCTTCGAGGATCAGAACGTCGCCTTCATGGTGGGCCTGGCCTTCGCCATCGCTGCCAGTGCCAACTTCCCGGTTCTGGTGCTGTCGATCTCCTGGCGTGGCTGCACTACCCGGGGCGCAGTGATGGGCGGCTTCATCGGTCTGGTAGTGGCGACCCTCTGGGTGGTGCTGAGCAAGACCGTGTGGGTGGATGTGTTCGGCAATGCGGAACCCATCATTCCCTTCCCCAACCCGGGTATTGTCTCGATCCCGCTGGCCTTCATTGCCATCTGGTTCTTCTCGATCACCGACCGCACGGCCCGTGCCGAACGTGAACGTGCGGCCTTCGAGGCACTGACCGTGCGCAGCCAGACCGGTATCGGTCGAAGCGGTGCCGTAGCCCACTGATCTGTCGACAGACAGCCGCAATCCCCGGAGGTGGTATTACTCCGGGGATTTTTGATTTATCGCTCACGCTGCTGTAGAGAACGCTGCTTGAGTGCTCTGGGTGTCTGTGCAGGCCTCTGCGCTGCTAAAGCCCCTCTGATGCGAGTCCGTGCGAGCCTCTGCGTTGGTACGCTTCTGCTACGACACGCCGTAAACCCATCCCTGGGGGCTCGTTGATGTCATCCCTGACATCAAACGGTCGTATCAGCAGCGTCCCGACGCAACGGCGGAAACTCCCAGTGGCTGAGGGTTTTACTTCGAGCGGTTCGGAGCGTGTAGGCGTGCTGGGGTGCAGGGTTGTGCCGACCGTCGGTTTTCAGGGATGAAAACCGCGAGCCCCCAGGGATGTATTCACGGCGTGTCGGTACGGCCCTGCACCCCAGCACGACCTCATTCCAAGCTCACAGCCAAGGCATACCAACGCCGAGGCTAACACTGCCTCGGCAAGCTAGGCCCTACCCAGGGGAAACGCAATCACCTCATCTATGCTGCTGGCACCGAGCGCCAGCATCACCAGCCGATCCACACCCAGCGCCACCCCGGCGCATTCGGGCAGCCCCTGGCGCAGCGCATCGATCAGGTGCTGATCGATCGGCAGATCTGGACGCTGATAGCCGCGCCGCAGCTGCTGGTCGGCGGCAAAGCGGGCCGCCTGTTCATCGGCGTCGGTGAGTTCGAAGTAACCGTTGGCCAGCTCCATGCCCTGAATGAACAGCTCGAAGCGCGCCGCACTGGGTACCCGATCGTCAGCTTCCACCACCCTGGCCAGCGCCGCCTGGGAGGCGGGGAAAGCGTAGACCATGGTCGGCTCGTGCAACTGCGGTTCGATGCAGTGGGAGAACAGCAGGTTCAGCCAGCCGTCCCGGTCCAGCTCACCGCGGAAGCCGCAGTGCTTGTGCCCCAGCCGGGCCAGCTCATCGATGGTGCAGGAGTGGATGTCTACCTGCAGGTACTGCTCGAACAGGGCCGCATAGGTCACCCGGCGGGAGCGCTCGCAGCCCAGCACAGCGTGCACCAGATCATCCACCTCATCCATGAGCCGGTGATGATCGAAACCTACCCGGTACCACTCCAGCATGCTGAACTCGGGATTGTGCCGGCGGCCGCTTTCGCCGTTGCGATAGACCCGGCAAAGCTGCCAGATGCAGCCGCTGCCCGCGGCCAGCAGACGCTTCATCGGGTATTCGGGGGAGGTGTGCAGGTACAGGGTCTGGGCCTGGCCTCCGCCTTCGGGCAGGTAGTCCGTGGCGAAGGGGAACAGGTGAGGATCGCTGACGGCGGCGGCCGACAGGGTCGGGGTTTCTACCTCGAGCACACCCCGCGCGCCGAAGAACTCGCGGATACGTCCGATGATCCGTGCCCGTTGGCGCAGGTTGCTCAGCGAGGCGGTGGGTTGCCAGTGATTCATGGAATACTCCGGGGAGAGGGATCAGCCCTGCGTTGCAAGGGGTATCGGAAAGGCTGTCCACAAAACGCAAACCGGGGCCTGAGCCCCGGTTTGCCGTACTGCATTCGACCCGGTCCGGATCAGACGCGGCCCACGTAGTCGGAGGTGCGGGTGTCGACCTTGAGCACGTCGCCGACGTTGATGAACAGCGGCACCTTGACCACGGCGCCGGTGACCAGCTTGGCCGGCTTGTTGCCGCCGCCGGAGGTATCACCACGCACGCCCGGGTCGGTCTCGACCACTTCCAGCTCGACGAAATTCGGCGGAGTCACGGCAATGGGAGCACCGTTGAACAGGGTCACGGTGTAGACCACCTGCTCCTTCATCCAGTTGATGGCGTCGCCGACCGCTTTCTCGTCCGCTCCTACCTGCTCGAAGGAACCGTCAGTGGCCATGAAGTGCCAGAACTCGCCGTCGGTGTACAGGTACTCCATGTCGCGGTCCATGACGTCGGCACCTTCCAGGGTGTCACCCGACTTGAAGGTACGCTCGTTGACGCGACCGGTCTTCAGGTTGCGCACCTTGACCCGGTTGAAAGCCTGACCCTTGCCCGGCTTGACGTACTCGTTCTCGAGGATCGCACAGGGATCACCGTCGAGCATTACCTTAAGACCCGGCTTGAATTCGTTGGTAGAATAGTTGGCCATAAATTTCCCACTTACAGTTTGAACGGATACATCCGAATACGCGCCGACCCCAGGTCACAGCCGGCATTCCCAGTGAATGCCCGACGGATGTACATGCCACCCATGCGCGGAATTGCCCAATGATACATGGATCTTTAGCGCCTGTTGAGTCTGTCAGCTGGCAAAGCCTGCTGTCGCGCAGCATCACCGACCCCGAACAGCTGCTCAGGCGCCTCGAGCTGGACCCCGCGCTGCTGGCCGGCGCCCGCGCCGGCGCCGCGGATTTCCCGCTGCGCGTGCCCGAGCCCTTTGTCGAGCGCATGCACAAAAGCGACCCCAACGACCCCCTGCTGCGACAGGTGCTGCCGCTGGGTGAGGAGCTGCTGGAACACCCTGATTATGTACTCGACCCCCTCGGCGAACAGCACACCAATACCCGCGCCGGGATCATCCACAAATACCACGGACGCCTGTTGCTGATCGTCAGCGGCGGCTGCGCGGTGAACTGCCGCTACTGCTTCCGCCGTCACTTTCCCTATGGCGACAACAACCTGAGCACCGAGCAATGGCAGCAGGCCCTGGACTATATCCGTGGCGACCAGAGCATCAGCGAAGTCATCTACAGCGGTGGTGATCCTCTGGCCGCCTCGGACAAGCGCCTGGCCTGGCTGACCCGGGAGATCGCGGCAATACCGCATGTGCGCCGCCTGCGGGTGCATACCCGGCTGCCGGTGGTCATTCCCCAGCGGGTTACCAGCGAGCTGATCGACGCCCTGTGCGGCACCCGGCTGCCGGTGGTCATGGTGCTGCACAGCAACCATGCCAACGAGTTTGACGCAGCGCTCGGCAACGCCGTTCTCCGCCTGCGTCAGGCAGGCATCACCCTGCTGAACCAGACGGTGCTGCTGCGCGGTGTGAACGACAGCCTGGAAACCCTGATCTCGCTGAGCGAAACCCTAGGCGATCATGGCATTTTGCCCTATTATCTGCATGTTCTCGATCATGTGAAAGGTGCACAGCATTTTCATGTAGACGACGGAGCGGCCATGGGATTGGCCGCAGAGATGCTCGCCAGACTGCCGGGCTTCCTGGTACCACGTCTGGTGCGCGAGGTGGCCGGCGAAACCAGCAAGACGCCGCTGCCGTTCCAGACCGCAGGTACTCACCGCTTAGCTTGAGTGCTGATGTACTGCTAGTCTGAGCTTACTCATTTCTGGCGTAACGCATGTATTGGACTCCGACTTGATTCCACCTCGATTCAGCCTCAAAGGCCTACAACGGAAGAAAAGAAGAACGGTTATGGACGACGCTACCCACCCCCTGAATCTGCGTGTGCCCGAGCAGACGCTGAGCAAGCTGAGCTTTGCCGACGCCAGCGAGAAAGGCATCGCGCACTGGATCGCCAATCTGCCCAAGGCCAATATCGGCGAAACCGCCCGCCAGCTGTATCAGGGCCTGATCGAGATCAATCAGCTGTCCATCGCCCCGGATCGCCGGCTGGCCATCCTGGAGCTGATTCGCCCCGAGGTCCATTACGTCTGCACCGCGCTGTCGCGTTACTATCTGGACCAGTCCATCGTGCTGGAGGACCGGCCACGCCAGGTGGCCAATCTGGCCCAGTCGCTGCAGAACCACCTGGCCACCGGCTACAAGATAGTAGTGACCCAGGAAGGCAGCATGAAACCCCGTGACCGTGCCGACCAGATGAGTCTGGCGATCGAGCGCGCGATGCGGGCACTCAGCGGCCCTCTCCTGCGCGCCTACCAGCTGTACTGCCCGGTAGCTGACGGCATCTGGCTGGAGATCCATCAGCTGTATCGCCTGGCCCGCCAGCGCAAGCTTCACCAGACCTCGATCAATGACCGCGAGAGCGGCAGCGGTCGCTCTACCACGATTGAACAGACCTATGTGGCCATACTGCTGCTGGGCACCGCACGCCCCAACCAGATGCGCCAGAGCAGCATGACCCGTCTGTACAATGCGCTGGAGAGCTGGAGCAGCATGGCATCTCTGGTCGAGCCGGAATCGCCCAGCGCCCTGTTCATCATCAACCCCGACATGGACTGCCCGCCTCGCTACCGCTCCCTGGTTCAGGCCGAAGACCTGACCGGCAGCCTGGGGCTGGACACCAGCCGGCTGGTGGAAGCCATCAAGAATCACATGCTCGACGGCGAACAGTCCGATCCGCGCCTGGTCATCAGCGAAGGCATGGGGCTGGAGCTGCTGCAGCATGTCAGTGAATCCTGGGGCGATCTGGCCGAGCGCACCTTCAGCCGCCTGCCGGGCCGCGGCGAACTGCGCGTCACCATCGGCATGAGTGCCACCCATTTCCACGTCGCGGACAAGAGCTTCTCGCGCTTCATCAATGCCGAGAACACCAACCCCTTCTCCGAGTCCTCCCAGCGGGCGCGACAGGAAGGCTGGAGCAATGCCTTTGACGGCGCTCCCTCAGTGGAATGGGCCGGCAGTACCGTTGAAAGCATCGATTACAGCGCGGATGGCGAAGACGATGAGGACGGTGCCGAGCATTATCCGGTGCACAACCTGCGCATCGTCAACCACAGCCCGGGCGGCTTCTGTCTGACCTGGCCGCGGGAGGTGCCGCGCCAGCTGCAGGCCGGCGAGCTGCTCGGCATTCAGGAGGACAGGGACCAGAGCTGGAGCCTGGCCGTGGTGCGCTGGATACGCCAGGTTCGCGGCGGCGGCACCCAGATGGGTATCGAGCTGATCGCGCCGCACTGCACGCCCTGCGCGGTCAAGCTGCTGCGCAAGACCGACGACCCCAGCCAATACCTGCGCGCCCTGCTGGTGCCCGAGGTGACGGCCATTGACCGCCCGGCAACCCTGCTGACACCGCGCCTGCCGTTCCAGGTCAACAACAAGGTGATGCTGCTGCTCGGCGGTCAGGAAAAGCGGGCCCAGTTGACCAGCCGCCTCAGTTCCGCCGGCAGCTACAGCCAGTTCGAGTATCAGCTGCTGGACAGCGACCGTGTCGCCGTGAAAAACGAGACGGAAACCACAGGTCTCAGCATTGTCTCCGATGACGACTTTGACTCACTCTGGAAGTCACTGTAGATTCGGCCATAGGGATCCGCAAGGATGATGGGCAGGCTGAGATACAACGGGACACCATGGCCATTGATACACAAGCCATAAAGGTTTTGATTCTGGACGATTCGCAGAACAATGCGGAGCGTCTGGTGAGCGTGCTGCGCAATGCGGGGCACGCGACACGCGCACATCGGATCACGTCGGTAGAAGATCTGAACGAATCGCTGCAGCAGAACTGGGACCTGTGCCTGGCCTGTCCTGAGACCAGCTTCATGACCGCGCAGGAAGCCTGCATGATCATCAGCCAGTCCTACGACGTGCCTTTCATCATGCTCAGCCCGGATGACAGTTGCGAACTGCGCACCGTGGCGCTGCGCGCCGGCATGCAGGACGTGGTCAAGGCCGACTCCGACGCCCTGCTGGTCCTGGTGGTCAAGCGCGAGCTGACCAACCTGCAGGCGCGCCGGCAGCGGCGCATCGCCGAACGCTCCCTGAAGGAAACCGAAAAACGCTGCCAGCTGCTGCTCGACAGCTCGGTGGATGCCATCGCCTATGTACTCGATGGCATGCACATCTACGCAAACCGCTCCTATACACAGCTGTTCGGCTACGAGGATGCGGACGATCTGGCTGCCGAACCCATGCTGGAGCTGATAGCCCCCAAGGATCAGGACAGCTTCAAGGAATTCCTGCGGACCTATGCGGCCAAGGGCGAGTACGGCGAAACCCGCTGTACCGCGGTGACCTCCGATGGCCAGGAATTCCCGGCCATGCTCAGCTTCTCCCCCGCCAACTACGACGGGGAACCCTGCACCCAGGTGGTCATCCGTCCGGAAACCGCCAGCGCCGAGTTCGAGGAAAAACTCAAGGCCATGGCCAGTCACGATCTGGTCACCGGCCTGTTCAACCGCTCGTGGTTCCAGGAACAACTGGACCGCGTCAGCCAGCAGGCGGTCAGCAGCAGCCAGCCCAGCACCCTGGTGTATATCAGCATCGACGCCTTCAGCGCCCTGCAGGCCGACATCGGTATCGGCGGCTCGGACCTGGTGCTGGCCGACCTGGCGCAGATCCTGCGCCAGCATTTCCCCGAGGATGCGCTGCTGGCCCGCTTCGGCGACGACGCCTGCAGCGTGCTGCTGGAGGGGTGCGAGCCGGAGGCGGTCACTGCACAGCTTCCGGCCCTGCTCAAGCGCATCGAAAGCAACCTGTTCGAAGCCAACGGCCGCACTGTACGCATCACGGCCAGTATCGGCGTGTCCTCGATCAGTGAAACCCATCACGAACCGACCCAGGCGATTGAACGCGCCCACCGGCTTGCCGAGCAGGTCAGCCAGGCCGGCGGTAACGCGCTCAAGGTGTTCAACCCCCTGGAAGAGCTGGAGCAGATGGCCAACCGGGGTAATATCATCGCCCAGATCCGCCATGCTCTGGAAACCGACGCCTTCCGCCTGGAGTTCCAGCCGATCATCAGTCTGCGCGGCGACAGTGCCGAGCACTATGAAGTTTTTCTGCGACTGCTGAACAGTCAGGGCGAGGAAATCGCGCCCCTCGAGTTCCAGTCCGCCGCACTGGAGTCGGGGCTGGCCATGGAGGTGGATCGCTGGCTGATCAGCCGTGCGGTCAGCCTGCTGAGCCAGCAACGCAGCAAAGGTTCCGACACCCGCCTGCTGCTGAGCCTGAGCAGTGCCAGCCTGCAGGACCCGGAAATCGTCAAGTGGATATCGTCGCTGCTCAAGGAGAGCCGCCTGCCCGGCGACGCGCTGATCTTCCAGTTCAACGATGCCGATGCCAACAACTACCTGAAGCATGCCAAGGTACTGGCGGAATCCCTGCGCTCACTCCACGCACGGATCTCCCTGAGCCACTTCGGCGGCGCACTCAACCCCTATGCGGTACTCAAGCACCTGCCGGTGGACTACGTGAAGATCGACGAGTCCTTCAGCCGGGATCTGAGTGATCCGGCGGTTGTCGAACAGCTCAAGGAAATGGTCGCCACCCTGCACAATCAGGGCAAGCTGACCATAGTGTCCAACGTGGACAGCGCCATCATGATGCCGACCCTGTGGCAGGCCGGAGTGAACTACATCCAGGGCAACTATCTGCAGCCGCCCAGCGAGAGCATGAACTTCAACTTCTCCCAGGAGTAACGCACCGGGGTGCAGTGCACTGCGCTGCACCTTGCAGCGCCAAGCTCAGCCCGCCGGGTCCGATCTCGGCCCAAGGGGTTCGCCGACCCGAAGCCAGTTATCAACCAGTGGCCTGCTGAAGTCATGGCCTGCTGAAGCGCTCATCGAGCTGGTGCTCGACGTTCCCGGGGGCCGGCATGGCAGGAGAGCCCAGGGAGGACGAGCACCCGCTCGTCCCAGTGGCGGGTGCGCCGCTCAGAAACCTTCCCGGTCGCGGAATCCCAGCAGGTAGAGTATGCCGTCCAGCCCCAGCGTGGAGATGGCCTGCTTGGCCGATTGCTTGACCAGCGGCTTGGCGCGGAAGGCCACACCCAGGCCGGCGATCGACAGCATGGGCAGGTCATTGGCACCGTCACCGACGGCGATGGTCTGCTCCAGGCTGATGCCCTCGCGCTGGGCCAGCTCGCGCAGCAGCAGAGCCTTGCGTTCGCCATCGACGATCGGCTCCTCCACCTCCCCTGTTACCACGCCATCCCGGATCGGCAGTGCGTTGGCGTAGACATAGTCGATGCCCAGGCGCTGTTGCAGGCGTTCGGCAAAATAGCTGAATCCGCCCGAGAGAATGGCGGTCTTGTAGCCCAGACGACGCAACTGGCTGATCAGGGTTTCCGCCCCTTCGGTCAGCCGCAGGGACTGGGCGATATCCTCCAGTACCGTTTCCGGCAGCCCCTTGAGCAATGCCATGCGCTCGCGGAAACTGGCCTTGAAGTCCAGCTCGCCGCGCATCGCCCGCTCGGTGATGGCCGCGACCTGGTCACCCACCCCGGCGGCCTTGGCCAGCTCGTCGATCACCTCGGCGTCAATCAGCGTCGAGTCCATGTCAAATACCACCAGGCGGCGGTTGCGACGGAACACGCTGTCCTGCTGGAAGGCGATATCAACATTCAGCTCCTGGGCTATGGCCAGGAACTCGGAACGCAGCGCCGCCGGGTCCGCCGGCTCACCACGCACGGAGAACTCGATGCAGCCCTTGCCCTGATCGGCGGGCATGCCATCGGGAATGCGCTCGGAGAGACGGTCGATATGGTCGATGTTCAGCCCGTAACGGGCGGTGATCTTGCTGACCCGGGCGATGTGCTCGGCGGTCACCCGCCGCGCCAGCAGGGTCACTATATGCCGCGGTTTGCCCTGCCCTGTCACCCAGCGGCTGTACTCCTCGGCGCTGACCGGAGTGAAGCGCACCTGCTGGTCCAGTTCGTACCCGCGGAACAAAACGTCCTTCAATACGTCTGAGTCACTGGTATCCCCCGACATCTCCACCAGAATGCCGAAGGACAGCGTGTCGTGGATAACGGCCTGACCAATATCGAGGATGCCGACATTGGCCCTGGCCAGAATACCGGTAATGGCCGCGGTCAGACCGGGGCGATCGGGGCCGGTAATGTTGATCAGGACGATTTCCTTCAAGGGTCGCTCCAGTCAGAAAAAGGAAACCGATATTCTAACCGCAATGCCCGGCGCATCACAGCTGCAGCCTTTTTACACCCATGGCGAATCGCTATACTAGCCGTACTTTGCATGCCTGCCCCTACCACAATCGAGCCATACCTTGAATCCGACCAAGAACTCATCTGACAACCTCTTCCTGCGCGGTCATGCTTCACTGCGCAACAAGCGCATTTCGCTGCCCGGCACCCTGGTGCTGCTGGCCCTGGTGCCGCTCGTACTGGCGTTCCTGGCGCTGCTGTGGTTCGGTCAGTACCAGCTGCAGCGTGACACCGCGCGCCAGGCCGATGCCATCGGCGTGGAGCTGTCCCGCCAGATCGCCATGCAACTGGCCGAGCCCCTTGCCGCCCGGGACACCCTGAGCCTGAATATCAGCCTGGCCCAGTGGGCGCAGAACCCTCTGGTGGCACATGCCAGCCTGGCCGATACCGCCAACCGCACCCTGGCCGAGGCCGGCCGCAGGCCTTCAGCCTCCGCCCTGGCTCCCGGGGAAGGCCACTTCATCGCTCCGGTGCACATGCAGGACGAACTGGTGGGACAGCTGCATCTGAGCCTGGCCCGCGATCCCTTTCTGGTACCGGCCCAGCGCATGCTGGAAGGACTGCAATGGAGTCTCGCCCTGCTGGTGCTGATTGCCGGGCTGGTGGCCTGGCGCTTCGGCGCCGGCATGCGCCGCACTCTGGCCGCCCTCGGCAACTGGTATGGCGACAGTGATCAGCCGGCGCCGGGCATCCACCGCCCCGACGAACTGGGCGACCTCGCCCGGCGCCTGGCGGAACGCCGCATCACCGACCTGCCACCCCTGCCCGAACCCGAGCCGGAGCCGGAACCCGAGCCCGAACTCGAACCCGAGCTGGAGCCGACCATCGACGAGGAGCGCGAGCCTGATCCGCTGTTTGACGACGTGGATGACCTGGACACCGAACCGGCACCGGAAAGGGTCACTGAAGAGTCTGCCGAAGAGACGCCGAATCCGTCCGAGCCGAACGGGATGGACGACGAGGTCCAGGCCGACCTGGGACCGGAGGATATCGACCTGCTGCTCACCGAAGGCGAGCAGGAACAGGCAGCCCCGGTCGAACAGCAACCCGCCAGTGCGGTGCTGGCGATTCGCCTGGACAACCTGCAGTCCCTGCATCGCCTGCCGCGACCCAGGCTGCTGGCACTGCTGGAGCGTTACCGGTCGCAACTGGAGGAGTCCAGTCGCAGCAACGGTGGCGAGCTGCATACCTTGATGGATGGCAGCAGTGTCATCCTGTTCCACCCCGAGCATCCGGACCCACTGGGTGCGGCGCTGTGCTGCGGTGAGCTGATGCGGGTGGTGGGGCACAACCTGCAGATAGAGATCGCCGATACCGGCATCGCCCTGCATATCCAGATCGCCCTGTGCCACACCCCCTGCCAGGGTATCGAACCGGATCAGCTGCAGCAGCATTCGGAGGATTGCGCCCAGCTGTTCGAGCGCATGCAGCACAGCCGCAACCTGCTGCTGCTGGACAGCGAGCTGGCCGGCAGCGGCCTGCTTCGGGACAAGGCCGTGCTGCGCCGTCTGGCCAGTCAACCCAACACCCATTGCGTCGAGCGCCTGCTGGAGCCCTATCAGGGCCGGCTGCAACAACAGCTGAACAGTCTCGGCAGCAACTGACCCGAAGGGAGGCTGGCGTACCCGCTGCGCCTGAGAAAGCCGAACCGTGACAGAGTCCGGCGAGCCAGTGCTCGCCCCCACGGGGTGTAGCGCACCGGCGCTACGCCGGAGGGAGCTGAGCCACCTCCACCGCAGACCTAGCCTTCCACCTGCACCGCATCGACCTTTTGGAAGCCCCGCGGCAGCTTGTTGCCACGCCGTCCACGCTCACCCCGGTAGTGCTCCAGATCCGAGGGTTTGAGCGTCAGGGTACGCTTGCCCGCGGTCAGCACCAGGCTGGCGCCCTCGGGCAGTATTGCCAGCCCGACGACGAACTCCTCCCGACTCTTCACCCGCGCCGAGGGGATCGACAGTATCTTGTTGCCCTTGCCCTTGGACAGCTGCGGCAGGTCCTTCAGCGGGAACACCAGCAGGCGTCCCTCGTTGGAGATGGCCACCACCTGATCGCTGCCCAGACTGCTGACCGCCAGCGGCGCCAACACCTGCCCACCCTCGGGCAGGCTCAGCAGCGCCTTGCCGTTCTTGTTGCGCGACTGCAGGTCTGCGCCCTGCACCACGAACCCGTAGCCGGCATCGGAGGCCAGCAGATACAGCTGCTGATCATCGGGCAGCAGCACGCTGACGAACTCGGCACCGGGCGGCGGACTCAGCCGACCGGTCAGAGGCTCACCCTGACCGCGGGCCGAGGGCAGGCTGTGGGCCGGCAGCGAATAGCTGCGCCCGGTGGAGTCCAGGAAGACGGCCTGCTGATTGGAGCGACCCGGCGCCTGGGTCAGGTATCTGTCCCCGGCGCGGTAGGACATGCTCGCTCCATCCACGTCATGGCCCTTGGCGCAACGCGCCCAGCCCCGCTCGGACAGCACCACGGTGACTGCTTCGGAGGGCACCAGCTCGGTTTCCGACAGCGCCCGGGCCTCCTCCCGCTCAACCAGCGGCGAGCGACGATCGTCACCGTAGGTCTGGGCATCGGCTTCCAGCTCGCTGCGCACCAGCTTGCGCAGCAGCTTCTCGCTGCCCAGGGTCTTCTGCAACTGATCACGCTCCTTGCTCAGCGCATCCTGCTCGCCGCGGATCTTCATTTCCTCGAGCCGCGCCAGCTGACGCAGCCGGGTATCCAGAATGTAGTCGGCCTGCAGCTCGGTCAGACCGAAACGGGCCATCAGCACCGCCTTGGGCTCGTCCTCGGTACGGATGATCTCGATCACCTCATCCAGATTGAGGAAGGCGATCAGCAGACCGTCCAGCAGGTGCAGGCGGGCCAGCACCTTGTCCAGCCGGTACTGCAGGCGCCGCCGTACCGTGGTGATGCGGAAGCCCAGCCACTCGCTGATCAGCGCATGCAGCCCCTTGACCGCCGGACGACCATCGGTGCCGATGACGTTCATGTTGACCCGGTAGCTGCTTTCCAGATCGGTGGTGGCGAACAGGTGCTGCATCAGCTCCTCGGCATCCACCCGGTTGGAGCGCGGCACTATGACGATACGGGTCGGATTCTCGTGATCCGACTCATCGCGCAGGTCGGCTACCAGCGGCAGCTTCTTGGCCTGCATCTGCGCGGCGATCTGCTCCAGCACCTTGGCCCCGGACACCTGATGCGGCAGTGCGGTGATGACGATATCGCCGTCATCGCGGCTCCAGACCGCGCGGCAGCGGACCGAACCGCGCCCGGTGGCGTAGAGATTCAGCAGCTCGCGGCGCGGGGTGATGATTTCCGCCTCGGTGGGGAAGTCCGGGCCCTGGATATGCTCCATCAGCTCGTCCAGCCCCGCCCCGGGATCATCCAGCAGGCGCACGCAGGCGGCGGCCACCTCGCGCAGGTTGTGCGGCGGAATATCCGTGGCCATGCCCACCGCGATGCCGGTGGTGCCGTTGAGCAGCAGGTTCGGCAGCCGGGCCGGCAGTACTGCCGGCTCCTCCAGGGTGCCGTCGAAGTTCGGTTGCCAGTCGACCGTGCCCTGCCCCAGTTCGGTCAGCAGTACCTCGCTGTAGCGAGCCAGCCGCGCCTCGGTATAGCGCATGGCGGCGAAGGACTTGGGATCATCCGGCGCACCCCAGTTGCCCTGCCCGTCCACCAGCGGATAGCGGTAGGAGAAGGGCTGGGCCATCAGCACCATGGCCTCGTAACAAGCCGAGTCGCCGTGGGGGTGATATTTGCCGAGCACGTCGCCCACGGTACGGGCCGATTTCTTGTGCTTGGCGGCGGCGGACAGGCCCAGCTCGCTCATCGCGTAGACGATGCGCCGCTGTACCGGTTTGAGTCCGTCGCCGATATGCGGCAGGGCCCGGTCCATGATCACGTACATGGAGTAGTTCAGGTAGGCTTCTTCGGTAAACGACGACAGGGAGCGACGCTCAACGCCTTCCAGGCTCAGATCCAGACTGTCACTCATGTTTGCTCTCTACATGTTGGCGCAAAATCAATTCATTACCCCGCTGGGTAAAATCCAGTTGCTTCAGGGCGCTCATGCCCAGCAGCACCTCATCGCCGAGAATGCCGGGCACTATGCCGGCACTGACCCCGTGCAGACGGATGTCGCCCAGCTGCAGGGTGTCGATACGGGTGCTCCAGCTCTCGGTCAGGCCATTGGCAGTGTTGACCATGATCGGCCGGCCCCGCTTCAGCTGCAGGCGTTCGGCCAGATCAGCAGGGACGGCAACAAAGGTGGCGCCGGTGTCCAGCAGAAAGGTCACCGGCTGCTGGTTGATCCGCCCGGTGGCCAGATAGTGCCCGGCGCGGTTGCGCTCCAGGCGTACCTCCACCGCCGTCCCGGTATGCAGGGACAGCGGCGCCTGGTTCGGATTGCGTCGACGCTCCTCGACACCGGCGAACCACTGAGCCGCCACCGCCAGACCGGCGATCCAGGCCAGCACCATCATCACCGTGCCCAGCCGCCGATCCGGCGGCGGTGCCGCGGTCATCTGGCCAGGGCCCTCACACCACCACCTCCGCCAGGTTGCCCTTGGTTTCCAGCCACTGCTTGCGATCGGCGGCGCGTTTCTTCGCCAACAGCATATCCATCAGCGCCTCGGTGCCTTCCATATCGTCCAGCGTCAGCTGCACCAGGCGGCGGGTATCCGGGGCCATGGTGGTTTCACGCAGCTGCAGCGGGTTCATCTCACCAAGCCCCTTGAAGCGGGTGACCTGGACCTTGCCGCGCTTGTTCTCGGCCTCGATGCGGTCGAGGATACCGTCCTTCTCCGCCTCGTCGAGGGCGTAGAACACATCCTTGCCGATATCGATGCGATACAGCGGCGGCATGGCCACAAACACATGCCCGGCCTCCACCAGGGGGCGGAAGTGGCGCACGAACAGGGCGCAGAGCAAGGTGGCAATGTGCAGACCGTCGGAGTCGGCATCGGCGAGAATGCACACCTTGCCGTAACGCAGCTGCGACAGGTCGTCGGAGCCCGGATCCACACCGATGGCCACGGCAATGTTGTGCACTTCCTGGGAGGCCAGCACCTGTCCGGAGTCGACTTCCCAAGTGTTCAGGATCTTGCCGCGCAGCGGCATGATGGCCTGGAACTCCTTGTCCCGGGCCTGCTTGGCGCTGCCGCCGGCGGAGTCCCCCTCGACCAGGAACAGCTCGGAACGGCGGCTGTCCTGACCCGCACAGTCAGCCAGCTTGCCCGGCAGCGCGGGTCCCTGGGTAATGCGCTTGCGTTCGATCTTCTTGCTCGCCTTGAGGCGCCGGCTGGCATGATCTATGGCCATTTCGGCGATCTGCTGGCCGATGTCGGCATGCTGGTTCAGCCACAGACTGAAGGCATCCTTGACCACGCCGGAGACGAAAGAGGCCGACTCACGGGAGGACAGTCGCTCCTTGGTCTGACCGGAAAACTGCGGCTCGGCCATCTTCACCGACAGCACATAGCTGACCCGCTCCCAGACATCCTCGGGGGCCAGCTTGACGCCCCGGGGCAGCAGGTTGCGGAATTCGCAGAACTCGCGGATGGCCTCCAGCAGGCCGGAACGCAGGCCGTTGACGTGGGTGCCGCCCTGGGCCGTGGGAATCAGGTTGACGTAGCTTTCCTGGACCAGCTCGCCTCCCTCGGGCTGCCAGAACAGGGCCCAGTCCACTGCTTCCTTGCTCGCCGCCATGGCGCCGGTAAAGGGCTCCTGCGGCAGCGTGGCCCATTGCTGACAGGCGTCGGTCAGGTAGTCGCGCAGACCGTCCTCGTAGTACCAGCTGGTCTTCTCTCCGGACTGGCGGTCGTCGAACTCCACCTTCAGACCCGGGCACAGCACCGCCTTGGCCTTGAGCAGATGCAACAGCCGGTTGACGTTGAACTTCGCCGTATCGAAGTAGCTTGCATCGGGCCAGAACTTCACCGTGGTCCCGGTGTTGCGCCGGCCGACGGTGCCTATCACCTCGAGCTCGCTGACCTTGTTGCCATGCTCGAAGGCCATGGCGTATTCCTGGCCATCGCGCCGCACCTTGACCTCCAGTCGCAGCGACAGGGCGTTGACCACCGAAATACCGACTCCGTGCAGGCCGCCGGAGAACTGGTAGTTCTTACCGGAGAACTTGCCGCCGGCATGCAGCCGGGAGAGGATCAGCTCGACGCCGGACACCCCTTCCTCGGGGTGGATATCCACCGGCATCCCGCGGCCGTCGTCGATCACCTCCAGGGCGTTGTCCTGATGCAGGATCACGGTCACGCTGCGCGCATGGCCGGCCAGCGCCTCGTCGACACTGTTGTCTATGACTTCCTGGGCCAGGTGATTGGGACGCGTGGTGTCGGTGTACATGCCCGGGCGACGGCGCACCGGGTCCAGACCGCTGAGTACTTCAATATCATCGGCGTTGTAGGACGATTGGGACATATATTGTCTGATTTTCCTTGATCATTCAGAGCGGGTACGGCATCCCCTCGGGGTGGTCCAGCATAGCATTCTATCCGGCCGCAGCGCATGGGCGCGCCTGCGTCAGTAACCCGAGGCACCGGCTTCCGGGGGAAAGCTGCCGGGCGCCAGCCGGGACACCCCGGTTTCCATGCGCCCGTCGTCATGCAGCCGCAGCCAGCGGTATCCCGGCGCCTGCTGATCGGTTGCAAAATCACTGCTGCCTGCGGCGAACTGTACGCAGGTCGATGGGCTGGCCAGCAGTCGCACGCTTTCGCGCTGCTGTTCGAGCTGCTGATGGATATGGCCCCAGAGCACCGCCCGTACCCGCGGCTCTGCGTCCAGGCGCTGCCACAGGCGGTCGGCGTTCTGCAGCCCCAGGGGTTCCATCCAGGCACTGCCGATGGGTACCGGATGGTGGTGCAGACACAACAGCAGATGGCGTTCGCCGGCGCTGTCCAGCGCCCGATCAAGCTGCAGCAGCTGCGGCTGCTCGAGAACGCCGGAGACGGATCCGGCCACACTGGAGTCGAGCAAGACGATGCGCCAGGCGCCCACATCCACCCAGTCCCGGTTCAGGCCCTGCGCATCTCCGATCTCGGCCATCAGGGTCGCGTCATCATGGTTGCCGGGAATCCAGCAACAGGGAGCGGGGATGCGACCGACGGTCCTGATGAAACTGTGATAGGCCTGGGGCGAGGCGTCCTGCGCGATATCGCCGGTGGCCAGTACCAGGTCGATGCGGGGTTGCTCGACCAGCACCTGATCGACCACCGCATTGAGTGAGGCCAGGGTATCTATCCCCAGCAGGCGCTGCTGCGCATCGGCAAACAGATGGCTGTCTGTCAGCTGCACCACGCAGACGGAACCGGGAAAACCTTGGGCATCCGATGTCATATTGCCGCTCCCTCAGAATTTCCCGCCATGATGGCAACAGACGCCCCGACAATCCAGTGACTGGCTCACAACTCCGAACAGAAAATGCCTCTGCGGGCCCGCGCCGTGCATCCGCTCAGCGCCCCAGGGGCAGCGGCCGGTCGCTCAGGCCGTGACGCTGGCAATAGCCCAGCCATTCACCGAGAAAGCGGTTGAGCTGGTATTTCTCGTCCGGCTGCAGCATCTGCTCGTTGGGATAGGGGTAGACGCCGCGGAAGCGCCGGCGGTTGTAGGCGGCGACCACCTCGGCCATGCCCACGTCGTGGTACAGGCGCACTTCCATGCTCGGCGGCTGCAGCCAGTCCCGGCGGCGCTCGTGCCGCAACTGCAAGGTCGTGGTATAGGGGCAGCGTTCCAGCACACGGATGACCAATTGCTGTTCCGGCCCGTCGACGCCCAGGGGAATCTGCCGTTCGCTCTGCTCGGCCATGCTCGGCATCAACTGGTGCAAGCGGACGAAGTTGGTTTCGCATACCGCCTGCAATGCCACCAGATCCACACGATAGCGGGGTTTGCGTGCGACCATCATGGTCGCGGCCCCGCCTGTTCGCGCACGTGCTGGCCGTTGAGCAGCAACCACTGCAGGGCAATGATGCTCGCCGCGTTGTCGAGACGCCCGTCGCTCAGCGCCTGCCGGGCCTCGGCCAGGCTCAGCACCTGCACGCGGATATCCTCTCCTTCCTCGGCCAGGCCATGGATGCCGCCGACGCCGCGACTGTCGACCAGGGCGCAGAACAGATGCACATGCTCATTGCTGCCCCCCGGTGACGGGAAATAGCGGGTGATGGGAATCAGCTCGCGCAGCTCCAGCCCGGCCTCCTCCTGGGCCTCCCGACGGGCCACCTCCTCGGCCGACTCGCCCTCATCGAACAATCCGGCGACCAGTTCCAGCATCCAGGGGCTGGCGCGCTTGTCCAGCGCACCGACGCGCATCTGCTCGACCAGCACCACGGCATCCTCCCAGGGATCGTAGGGCAGCACGCACACGGCGTCGCGCCGCACGAACAGCTCGCGCCGCAGTTCCGGCCCCCAGCCCCCGGCAAACAGCCGGTGACGCAGGGTCAGAACATCCATCTGGTAGAAACCGCGGAAACCCGGCTCCCGACGCAGGATCTGAACATCCTGCTGACTGAAATCACTCAATGGTAAACCCCTGAAAAGGACACCCCGTGGCGGGGATAATGGGGCTAACCTCGCATACCCGGGCGGGCTGAAGCAAGGGGTAGATCACCCCAACCGATCAGCGCGAACAGGCAGATCTCCCATATGGAATGCCGGGTCCCCGGGAGGGACGTATATGGTCTCCTCCCTCATTGCAAGGCATTCC
>NZ_JAYJLH010000008.1:0-101017 GCF_051948695.1 Halopseudomonas sp. Lyrl_26 | reverse complement strand
CTTTGTCGATTCGAAGCGCGCGGCTTATGTTTTATCGTTTTAGATGCTAAGCAAAACGGTATAAGGTAAATATTGTTATAAGAAGGTGCCTTCGTTATGCTCGCCCTTCAGTTGAATCATGCTGTTGCCAGCACCTGGAGGAATGTATGACAAGTCGCCCTTCCCTGTTCAAGCGAGCCAGCCGTTGGGGTGGAGCCCTGCTGCTGAGTGCTGGTCTGTCGATGGGGCATGCCCAGGCGGCTGATCAGGAGCTGCTCAATTCCTCCTATGATATTGCCCGTGAGCTGTTCTCCGCCTACAACGAGCTGTTCGTGGAGAGCTGGAAGAAGCAGACCGGCAAGACCGTGGAGATCAAGCAGTCCCATGCCGGCTCCTCGCGTCAGGCGCAGGCCATCATCCAGGGCCTGCGAGCCGATGTGGTGACCTACAACCAGGTGACCGATGTGGATATCCTCCACGAGCGAGGCAACCTGATCCCGGAAGATTGGCGGGACCGTCTGCCCAATGCCAGCTCGCCCTACTATTCGACCATGGCGTTCCTGGTCCGCAAGGGCAACCCGAAGAATATCCAGAACTGGGACGATCTGGCGCGTGCTGACGTGAGCTCGGTGCTGCCCAACCCCAAGACCTCGGGTAATGGCCGTTACAGCTACCTGGCAGCCCTGGCCTACGCTCAAAAGGCCTTTGGCGAGGATAAGGCTGCCATCGACAACTACCTGCGTACCTTCCTCGGCAACGTGGCTGTATTCGACACCGGCGGTCGCGGTGCCACCACCACCTTCATCGAGCGCGGTATCGGTGATGTATTGCTGACCTTCGAATCCGAGGTCAACAACATTGCCGCCGAGAACCCGGACTACGAGGTGGTGGTACCCAAGATCAGCTTCCTGGCCGAGTTCCCGGTCACCTGGGTTGACCGCAGCGTCAAGCACAACGGTACCGAGGAGCTGGCCAAGGCCTACCTTGAAGGTCTGTATACCGAGGAGGCCCAGCGTCTGATCGCCGGTTTCTACTACCGGGTGCATGATGAGAAGGTGAAGGCCGAGTTCGCTGACCGTTTCCCCGAGCTGGAACTGGTGTCGGTGGAGCAGATCGGTGGCAGCTGGGAGAACGTGATGAAGGAACATTTCGCCAGCGGTGGTAAACTTGATCAACTCCAACGTCGGTAATTAGCCTTCCTCAGATGAATCGATCTTTATTCGGCCTGTTGCCAGGTCGTTCCAGCCAGCCCGGCAAGCGCGTCTTGCCGGGTTTTGCTTTGAGCCTAGGTATTTCGCTGTTCTTCATCAGTGTGGTGCTCATCCTGCCGATCACCGGCCTTGTTGTTCATACGGCGGGCATGGGTTGGGACCAGTATTGGGCCGTCATCACTGATGAGCGGGTGGTCGCTTCCTACAAGGTCACCCTGTGGACCGCGGCGCTGGCCTCGGTGATCAATGCGCTGGTGGGGCTGCTGCTGGCCTGGGTGCTGGTGCGCTACGAGTTTCCCGGCAAGCGCATCATGGACGCGCTGGTAGACCTGCCTTTCGCCCTGCCCACGGCGGTGGCCGGCATTACCCTGGCCGCGCTCTTTGCCCAGGATGGCTGGTATGGTCAGATCTTCAGCCTGCTCGGCATCAAGGTGTCCTTCACGCCGCTGGGTATCATCGTGGCGATGTCCTTCACCAGCCTGCCCTTCGTTGTGCGTACCGTCCAGCCGGTGCTCGAGGATCAGGCCCCGGAGGACGAGGAGGCCGCAGTGAGCCTGGGGGCGAGCGACTGGACGGTGTTCCGGCGCATCCTCTTTCCGGCGATCTGGCCCGCTCTGCTCACGGGCTTCGGCTTGTGCTTCTGTCGGAGTCTGGGCGAGTTCGGTGCTGTCATCTTCATTGCCGGCAACATGCCCTATGTCAGCGAGATCACCAGCCTGATGATTTTCGTGCGACTGCAGGAATTCGACCATGCGGCGGCCAGTGCCATTGCCTCCGTGGTACTGATGGCGTCGCTGGTGCTGCTGCTGCTGATCAACCTCTGGCAGGCGCGCTACCTGCGCCGGTTGCATGGGAGATGAGCATGCAGCAACGTAGAACAATGCGGGCCGGTGATCAGCCGCTGGTGAAGTGGACGCTGATAGGTCTGGCCATCATCACTACCCTGTTGATGCTGGTGATTCCGCTGGTACTGATTTTCGACATGGCGTTTTCCGCCGGCGTTGGCAACTATTGGGATAACCTGACCAACCAGTACACCCGCCATGCGATCGGGCTGACGCTGCTGGTGGCGGCGCTCACGGTGCCGATCAATCTGGTGTTCGGAGTGTTTCTGGCCTGGCTGGTTACCCGCTTCGAGTTTCCCGGCCGCAAGGTGCTGATCACGCTGATCGACATTCCCTTTGCCGTCTCGCCGGTTGTGGCCGGTTTGCTCTATCTGCTGCTGTACGGCAGCAACGGCTGGATCGGCAGCTGGTTGACGGAGAATGACGTACAGCTGATGTTCTCCTGGCCGGGCATTGTCATGGTCACGGTATTTGTTACCTGTCCCTTCGTTGCCCGCGAACTTATCCCATTGATGCAGCAGCAGGGTGGGGAGGAAGAAGAGGCTGGGGTTGTCCTGGGTGCCACCGGCTGGCAGCTGTTCCGGCGTATCACCCTGCCCAATATCCAGTGGGCGCTTCTGTACGGCGTGGTATTGACCAACGCCCGCGCGGTGGGCGAGTTCGGTGCAGTCTCGGTAGTTTCCGGCAATATCCGCGGCGAGACCAACACCCTGTCGCTGCACGTCGAACTGCTGTATCAGGATTACAACGTGGTAGGTGCCTTTGCCGCCGCCTCGCTGCTGGCCGGCATTGCCCTGATCACCATTGTCGTCAAGAGTTTTGTGGAGTGGCGCCAGGCCCGACAGCGTGCCCCCCTGGCTGAATTATCGGATGGTCGCTGATGAGTATTTCCATTGAAGGTATCACCAAGAACTTCGGTTCCTTTCAGGCGCTGAAGACCATCTCCCTCGAGATCCCGGATGGCCAGCTGGTGGGGTTGCTCGGGCCCTCAGGCTCAGGCAAGACGACCTTGCTGCGCATCATCGCCGGGCTCGAATCGGCTGATGAGGGGCGCATTCTGTTCCATGGCGAGGATGTCACCCGGCTGCACGTGCGCGAGCGGCGCGTTGGTTTCGTATTTCAGCATTACGCCCTGTTCCGCCACATGACGGTTGCGCAGAACGTGGCTTTCGGGCTGGATGTTCTGCCATCCCGCGAACGGCCGCCGGCCGCCGAAATACACAAGCGCGTGCAGATGCTGCTGGAAATGGTTCAGCTCGGACACCTGGCCGACCGGTACCCGGCGCAGCTGTCGGGCGGACAGAAGCAGCGTATTGCCCTGGCTCGGGCGCTGTCCATGAAGCCGCAGATACTGCTGCTGGACGAGCCTTTCGGCGCGCTGGACGCCAAGGTGCGCAAGGATCTGCGCCGCTGGCTGCGTACCCTGCATGAGGAATTCCATTTCACCAGCGTGTTCGTGACCCATGATCAGGAGGAGGCACTGGAGCTCTCCGATCAGGTCGCGGTCATGAGTGCGGGCAAGATCGAGCAGGTGGACACCCCGCAGAAACTGTATGCCCAACCTTCCAGTCGCTTCGTGTTCGACTTTCTGGGTCAGGTCAACGTATTCCGCGGCGAAAGGTCGGACAGCACGCTGCGCCAGGGTGATGCCTGGGTTCGCTTGCCGGACGCAGCCGGCGCTACCAGCCTGCAGCTGTACATGCGCTCCCACGAGGTACGTCTGCAGACCACGCCCGCAGCACACGCCTATCTGCCGCTGCGCATCGAATCGGTCAGTCTGGTCGGCGCGGAGGTTCGGCTGGAGCTGTCCCCGGTTGGCTGGGCCAGCGATGAACCCTGGGAAGTGGGCATCACCCACGCCCAGTTCAATACCTGGCAGCCCCAGCGTGGCGACCAATGCTTCGCTGTGCCGCAGGTGGCCCACCTTATCGAGGTCGATGCCCATACACCCCATACCCTCCGCTGGGAAGCAGGGGAGATGGACGACCCCGCCGCGATGATATGAGCCAGTCGTGATATTGGAATGTCATCGGGATGACATTTTTTTTTCCGGTGATACCATGGCAGCGCGCCCTGTTCGGTGCGTTGCAAGAGGGCTGTCATGGGGACGGCCACAAAGGATGGTTGGAGTAAGGGATAATGTACAAAACACTACTGGCGGTGCTGATTGCCGGGGCAATGGTCTCCGGTGTGCAGGCTGCAGAGAGTCATGTGAATGGCTATCTTTTCGGCCATGTTGGCCAGGCCGACTATGATACCGGCAGCTTTTATAGCGGGGTTCCGGGCTCATTGGACGAAAAGGATACTGCGTTCAAGATCGGAGCCGGTGTCCAGCTCAACAGTTACGTAGGCATCGAGTTCCAGTACGTGGATCTGGGTGAGCTTACTTTCAAGACTGCCGGGTTCAGAACAAGGGATAGTGCGGATGGCCTGGGCGCCAACCTGGTAGCTACCCTGCCGCTCGATCGCTTCAAGCTCTACGGTAAAGTGGGTTATCACAAGATGAAGTACGAGGTCACCGAGAAGGATGGTTTCGGCAGCTGGAATGAGTCCGAGAAGGAGTGGGTGACCTCCTATGCGATAGGTGCGACCCTGGCACTGACGCCTGCTTTTGAGATCGTCGCTGAGTATGAGCGTTATCAGGATGTCGCTGACAATTTCAACGGCAGCGGATTTGATGCTGACGTGGATCTGGCCTCCATCGGTCTGCGTTACAACTTCTGATCCTCCCGCCCGGGTCTGGGCCCGGGCGTCCTGCCTTCCCCCGCACCATTCGACGACTTTCCGGTCGAAATTCCCCCAAGTGCTCGATTCTTTGCTCTATAATCGCGCGTTTGCGTAATGCCCGGCCCCTGCGCCGGACCGATTGAGGGCCAATCATCGTGATCAAGACGCCGTATTACCTGATCGACAAGAGCAAGCTGCTGCGCAACATGGAGAAGATCGCCTATCTGCGCGAGCACTCCGGGGCAAGGGCGTTGCTCGCTCTCAAATGCTTTGCCACCTGGTCGGTGTTTGATCTGATGAGCCAGTACATGGACGGCACC
This sequence comes from Halopseudomonas sp. Lyrl_26, assembly GCF_051948695.1. NCBI lineage: Bacteria > Pseudomonadati > Pseudomonadota > Gammaproteobacteria > Pseudomonadales > Pseudomonadaceae > Halopseudomonas > Halopseudomonas sp. Lyrl_26. Next base: position 95,935 of record NZ_JAYJLH010000008.1, on the reverse strand, counting down.
ACCTCGTCCTCCCTGTACGAGGTCAAGCTGGGCAAGCGCAAGTTCGGCGGGGAAACCCATGCCTACAGCGTCGCCTATGCCGACGACGAGATTGAAGAGGTGCTGGCCCACTCGGACAAGATCATCTTCAACTCCATCGGTCAGCTGCAGCGCTTTGCCGACGCCTCTGCCAACCATGTGCGCGGCCTGCGTCTCAATCCCCAGGTCAGCAGTTCCGACTGGCTGATTGCCGACCCGGCACGCCCCTTCAGCCGCCTCGGCGAGTGGGATGCCGACAAGGTTGAACAGGTGATGCCCCTGATCTCCGGCTTCATGATCCACAACAATTGCGAGAACAGTGATTTCGACCTGTTCGACAGCATGTTGCAGAAGATCGAGGAGCGTTTCGGCTCGCTGCTCGAGCGCGTGCAGTGGGTGAGCCTGGGTGGCGGTATCCACTTCACCGGCGAAGGCTATCCGCTGGACCGTCTCTGTGCCCGCCTCAAGGCCTTCGCCGAGCGCTATGGCGTGCAGGTCTATCTGGAGCCGGGTGAAGCGGCCATCACCAACAGCACCACCCTCGAGGTCACGGTGCTCGACACCCTGTACAACGGCAAGCAGCTGGCGATTGTCGACAGCTCCATCGAGGCCCACATGCTGGATCTGCTGATCTACCGGCAGCAGGCTCGCATGGAACCCTGTGACGGCCCCCATGAATACATGGTCTGTGGCAAGTCCTGCCTGGCGGGCGATATCTTCGGCGAGTTCCGCTTTGATCGGGAGCTCAAGACCGGTGATCGGCTGTCGTTCATCGATGCCGCCGGGTACACCATGGTCAAGAAGAACTGGTTCAACGGTGTGAAGATGCCATCCATTGCCGTACGCCACCTCAACGGAGAAGTTGAGCTGGTACGCGAGTTTGGCTACGACGACTTTGAAAGCGGCCTCTCCTGAGGTCATGGTCCCCAAGCCCAAGGAGGCGTATAGAGGAAAAGTAATGAAAAGAAACGTTCTGATTATTGGTGCCGGAGGGGTTGCCCAGGTGGTGGCGCACAAGTGCGCTCAGCACAACGACATACTGGGTAACATCCACATCGCCTCGCGTACTGTCGAGAAGTGTCAGCAGATCGTCGACAGCGTACGGGAAAAGGGCAGCCTGAAAACTGCTGGTGAATTGCAGGCTCATGCCCTGGACGCGCTGGATATCGAAGCGACCAAGGCCCTGATCGCCGAGACACAGTCGCAGCTGGTCATCAACGTCGGATCGCCTTTCATTAACATGTCGGTCTTGCAGGCCTGTATCGAGACCGGCGCGGCCTACCTCGATACTGCCATCCACGAGGACCCGGGCAAGATCTGCGAAACCCCGCCGTGGTACGCCAACTACGAGTGGAAGCGCCGTGAGCTCTGCGAAGAGAACAAGGTCACTGCGATTCTCGGTGTGGGCTTCGATCCGGGTGTGGTCAACGCCTATGCGGCGCTGGGCATGGATTACTTCGACAGCGTCAGCGATATCGACATCATCGACATCAACGCCGGTGACCACGGGCACTACTTCGCGACCAACTTCGACCCGGAGATCAACTTCCGCGAATTTACCGGTCGTGTCTGGAGCTGGCAGAACCGCCAATGGGTGCAGAACAAGATGTTCGAGATCAAGCGCACCGATGATCTGCCGGTGGTGGGCAAGCGTACCAGCTACATGACAGGTCACGACGAGCTGCACTCGCTGTCCAGGAACCTGGATGTACCCAACATCCGCTTCTGGATGGGCTTCGGCGACCACTACATCAACGTCTTCACCGTGCTCAACAGCCTGGGGCTGCTTTCCGAGCAGCCGGTGACCACCGCTGAAGGTCTGGAAGTGGTGCCGCTGAAAGTGGTCAAGGCCGTGCTGCCCGATCCGGCCTCGCTGGCCCCGAACTATACCGGCAAGACCTGCATCGGTGACATTCTCAAGGGCAAGAAGGACGGCAAGGACAAGGAGATCTTCATCTACAACGTGGCCGACCACAAGGAAGCCTACGAGGAAGTGGGCAGCCAGGGTATTTCCTACACCGCCGGGGTGCCGCCGGTGGCTGCGGCCATCCTCATCGCCCAGGGCGTATGGGATGTGCAGAAGATGGTCAACGTCGAAGAGCTGGACTGCAAGCCTTTCATCAATCTGCTCAACGACATCGGTCTGCCGACCCGCATCAAGGACGAGGAAGGCGATCGCCCGCTGAGCTACTGAGCTCTGGCGCTCGTGTAACCTGAACAATCCCCGGCCTTGGCCGGGGATTGTCGTTTATGACTGTCAGTCCAGTCCCTGGGTTTCTGGCGTACATCCAGCAGATTGCCGTCAGCATCCGAGGCTCAGCCCAACCCGCGGATGTGCGGAAAAAACGGAGCAGGGGGATGGTCGGATTATTCACCGGCGGCCTGATGGGGTAATATCGACGACTTTCCGGGCAGGTAGCTGTCGCAACAAGGTTCTTTCACATGACGTCCCTATCCGTGGCGCCGACGCTGTCCGAGCGTCTGGCTGGTATTGCTGAGGTCGAGTGCGTGATTCCCGACATGAACGGAATTCCGCGCGGCAAGCTGGTCAACGCCCAGCCCTATCTGCAGGGACGGCGGGTCCAGATGGCCCACGGCGTACTGGTGCAGTGTCTGACCGGGGAGTACCCGGAGCCGCGCTACTACGGATACGATGACAGCGACTTCATCCTGCACAGCATTCCGGAGCAGGTGCATGTGACCCCCTGGACCGCCCAGCCCCGCGCCCTGGCGCTGTGCGAAGCATTGGAAATGGATGGAACGCCCTCGCGCCTGTCTTCCCGCAGCATGCTGCAGCGGGTGGTCGAGCGTTATCGGAGCCGTGGCTGGTTCCCCAAGGTGGCCACCGAAATCGAGTTCTACCTGTTCGAGCACAATCCCGATGTGCAGCAGGCGTTCCAGGCGCCGGTAGGACTGGATGGTCGTCGGGAGGTGGGCAATCAGGCCTTTGCTGCGGGTTCGGCGCATGCACTGCAGCCTTTCTTCACCGAGTTGAAGGAGGGGATGGCCGCGCTGGGCATTCCCTGTGAGGCGGTGATGCACGAGATGGGGTTGAGCCAGTATGAGGTCAACTTCATCCATGACGACCCGCTGCTGATTGCCGATCAGACCTTCCTGTTCAAGTTCATGCTCCATGAAGTTGCCCTCAAACATGGACTGATTGCGGTCTGCATGGCCAAGCCGCTGTCGAAGATGCCAGGCTCTTCCATGCATATCCATCAGAGTGTGGTCGATGGGCAGGGACAGAACATCTTTACCAATCCCGATACCGGAGAGGCCAGCGAGCTGTTCGCGCATTACCTGGGTGGCCTGCAGGCCGGGCTCGGCGATCTGATCCTGCTGATGGCGCCCAACGTCAACTCCTATCAGCGTTACTGCCATGTCTATGCTTCGCCAAACAACCTGTGCTGGTCCCAGGACAACCGGCGTACCGGTCTGCGGGTGCCTTCCAGCGACCCTGCTGCCCGGCGGGTGGAGAATCGCGTACCCGGGGCCGATGCCAACCCCTATCTGGCGATTGCCGCCACCCTGTCCGCCGGACTGCACGGCATAGAGCGCCAGCTGCATCCCGATCTGCCTGCCCAGGGTGATTTCGAGGTCCCGGACGATCTGCGCCTGAGCTGCACCCTGCATCGGGCCATCCGCCGTCTGCAGGTCAGTGAAGTGGCCCGGGATTTCTTCACCCCCGAATTCATTGACGGCTACCTGGCCTGCAAGCAACTGGAGCTGGAGAGCTTTCTGGACGAGATCAGTCCGTGGGAGCGGCGATATCTGAGCCAGGTGTAGCTTTCAGGGGCAATGTCCCCACGACACACAATGTCGCAGGTTGCTGGTAGGCTGTGGAAAGCGCCCTGTCCATGGACTGAATCAACGGAGCCTCCATGTCACACACCCCGGATCTGACTCCCGGTCTGATGATCATCCACGGCAATCGCCTGGAAAGCCTGCGTGAGCTGGTCGTCGACTGGCTGCGCGCCCACCCGTTGGGGCCGCTGGAGAACGAGGTGATGCTGGTGCAGAGCAACGGTATCGCCCAGTGGCTGCAGATGGCGCTGGCGGCGGATCCGGAGCAGGGTGGCTGCGGCATTGCCGCGGCTCTGGATGTGCAGCTGCCGGCGCGTTTTCTCTGGGACACCTACCGCAACGTGCTCGGACGGGAGGCCGTGCCCGAGATGTCCCCGCTGGACAAGGAACCGCTGACCTGGCGTCTGATGCGGCTGTTGCCGGGCCTGCTGTCGCAGCCATCATTTGCTCCGCTGCAGCGGTTCCTCGCCGATGATGCGGATTGTCGCAAGCGCTACCAGCTGGCCCAGCGCTTGGCGGATCTGTTCGACCAGTATCAGGTGTACCGGGCCGACTGGCTGAACGACTGGGCGCAGGATCAGGATCGCATAGGGCTGGCCAGGGAGGGCATGCTGCCGCTGGAGGCGGAGTCCTGCTGGCAGCCTGCGCTCTGGCGGGCGGTACTGGCGGATGTCGGTGCCGAGCGCCTGAGTGACAGCCGCGCCGGTATCCATCCGCGATTTGTCGAGCAGATGCTCGGCGCTGATCAACGTCCGGCGGGATTGCCCCGGCGGGTAGTGGTCTTCGGTATCTCCTCCCTGCCGGCCCAGACACTGGAGGCGCTGGCCGTCATGGGGCGTTTCAGTCAGGTACTGCTGGCGGTGCTCAACCCCTGCCAGTACCACTGGGGCGATATCGTTGCCGATCAGGACCTGCTGCGGCATCAGTATCGCCGCCAGCAGCGGCGTCCGGGTGTGCCGCTCGAGCTGGATGAGGCCTTGTTGCATCAGCATGCCCATCCGCTGCTGGCGGCCTGGGGCAAGCAGGGGCGTGACTATATCAACCTGCTTGACCAGCATGACGAGCGCGCCAGCTACGAAGCGCGGTTCGCCGCCATCAACGGCGGCCGGGTGGATCTGTTCGAGCCGCCCCCGGGTAACAGTCTGCTGCAGCAGTTGCAGCAGGACATCCTCGAATTGCGTCCCCTGGCCGAGACGCGGGAACGCTGGCCGCCGGTGTCGGCGGATGATGGCTCACTGCGTTTCCAGGTGGCCCACAGCGCCCAGCGGGAGGTGGAGATTCTGCACAACCAGCTGCTGGACGCCTTCGCCCGGGACCCGCAGCTGCGACCCCGCGACGTGATCGTCATGGTGCCGGACGTGAATACCTATGCCCCCCACGTGCAGGCGGTGTTCGGCCAGTATCCGACCGATGATCGCCGGCATATCCCCTTTACCCTCGCCGATCAGGGCCAGCGTGGTCGCGAGCCCCTGCTGATTGCCCTGGAGCACCTGCTGCGGCTGCCGGACAGCCGCCTCAGCGTGAGCGAGGTGCTGGACCTGCTGGATGTCCCGGCCGTGCGGCATCGACTGCAGCTCACCGAAGCCGATCTGCCGGTGCTGCAGCGCTGGATCCGCGGGGCCGGCGTGCGCTGGGGCCTGGATCAGCAGCGCCGCGCCGCCCGGGGGCTGCCGGCCGGGCTGGAAGCCAACAGCTGGCGCTTCGGCTTGCGGCGCATGCTGCTGGGCTATGTCAGCGGGGATGCTCCCGCCTGGCAGGGCGTGGAGCCCTATGACGAGGTCGGTGGGCTGGACGCGGCACTGGTCGGCCCGCTGGCGCAGCTGCTGGAACGGTTGGATCGGCATGAGCGGGCGCTGGGCGAATCCCTGTCGCCAGCGCTGTGGGCCGAGCGCCTGCTGCGCCTGCTCGAGGACTTCTTCCTGGCCGAGAGCGAGCGAGACCAGCTGCTGCTGGCGCAGCTGCAGGAAGCGCTGGAGCACTGGCTCGAGCTCTGTGACTCGGTCGGGCTGGATGAGCCGCTGCCGCTGACCGTGGTGGCCGAAGCCTGGCTCTCGGCGGTCGGTCAGCCCTCGCTGAGTCAGCGCTTTCTGGCGGGGGCGGTAAACATCTGCACACTGATGCCGATGCGCGCCATTCCCTTCCGCCATGTCTATCTGCTGGGCATGAATGACAGCGATTACCCGCGCGCCCAGCCGCCGCTGGATTTCGATCTGATGGCCCGCGACTATCGCCCCGGTGACCGATCCCGGCGCGAGGATGACCGCTATCTGCTGCTCGAAGCGCTGCTGTCGGCACGGGATGTACTGAGCATCAGCTGGGTTGGTCGCAGCATCCGCGACAACACCGAGCGTCCCCCCTCGGTGCTGGTCGGGCAGCTGCGCGATCATCTGGCGGCCGGCTGGCAGCTGGACGGCGGCGGCGACCTGCTGGCCGCGCTGACTACCGAACACCCCCTGCAACCCTTCAGCCGGCGCTACTTCGAGGGGCGCGGTGATCTGTTCAGTTATGCCGGTGAATGGCGCCTGCTGCATGGGACGGAGGCGGGTGAAGAGCAGGCGGATGTGCCGCTGGAAGAGTTGCTGCCGGACGGGCCCCTGGATGCCAGCCTGCTGCAGCGGTTTCTGCGCAATCCGGTGGAGCAGTTCTTCGCCTGGCGGTTGAAGGCCTTCCTGCGTGAGGAGCAAGACAGCATAGAGGACGACGAGCCCTTCGCCCTGGATGGGCTGGAAAGGTATCAGCTCAGCCAGTGGCTGCTCCAACAGGCTCTGGTTGACGGAGGGGCGACCTGGGAGCAGCAGCTGGAACAGGCGGCCGGCCGCCTGCAGGCGCGGGGGCAACTGCCGCTGGCCGGCTTCGGCAGCCTGGCGCAGCAGCAGATTATCGGCCCGCTGCGCAAGCAGCTGGAGCGCTACAGCCTGCAGCGGCAGCAATGGGATCAGCCGCTGGAGCAGCCCCTGACACTGGCCTGTTCGGACGCTGTCATCCAGCTGACCGGTGCGCTGGGCCAGGTGCGCAGCTCATCCAGCCGTGACGGCCTGACCCGCCTGGTATTGACGCCCGGCAAGCTGCTGGATGCAAAGGGCAAGCTGCGCTGGTCGCGATTGATGGCTGACTGGTGCCTGCATGTGCTGGCGGCGGCCAGCGGTCATACGGTGCGCAGCTGTCTGGTGGGCGCCAATGGCACCGTCGAGATGGCACCGCTGGACCCGCAGCGGGCCGAAGAAATTGTCGTCGCCTGGCTGTCGGCCTGGCGCGAGGGTATGCGCCGGCCTCTGCCGGTTGCTGTGGAGACGGCATTCGCCTACCTCTGCGCCAGGGAAGATCAGGCCGAGCAGCGGGCCCGGGAGTGCTATCAGGGCTCGGGCTATTCCGTGGCCGAGGTGCAACGCAGCCCGGCGCTGCAGCGCACCCATGCCGACTTTGCCAGCCTCTGGGCAACCGGGGAGTTCGAGCACTGGGCGCGGCAGCTGTATCAACCGCTGGTGCAGGCCGGCCAGGACCGACTGCTTGAGTACAGCATGAGCGTGGAGGAGTCGGCATGAGCATGGAGCGACCACTGGCCCTGCGCTGTCCGCTGCGTGGCAGTCGCCTGATCGAAGCCAGCGCCGGCACCGGCAAGACCTTCACCATTTCCGCTCTCTATCTGCGCCTGGTCATCGGCCACGGTGGTGTGGACGGCTTCGTGCGGCCGCTGCTGCCCCCGGAAATCCTGGTGGTGACCTTCACCGACGCGGCTACCCAGGAGCTGCGTGACCGCATCCGCGCCCGTCTGGTCCAGGCGGCCAAGGCCTTCCGTGGCGAGCTGGAGGACCCGGACCCGATACTCTCGGGCCTGCTGCAGGACATGGATCCCGAGCAGCACGCCGCCTGCGCGCATCGACTGGAAATAGCCGGGCAATGGATGGATCAGGCGGCTGTCTCCACCATTCACAGCTGGTGCCAGCGCATGCTGCGCGAGCACGCCTTCGACAGCGGCAGCCTGTTCGAGCAGACGCTGGAAACCGACCAGAGCGAGCTGCTGGCCGAGGTGGTGCGCGATTACTGGCGTACCCACTGCTACCCGTTGCAGGGCAGCGCGCTGGACTGGGTCAACAGCCACTGGGGCCATCCGGACGAGCTGGCGCGGCGGGTGAGGGTATGGCTGGATACGGCGGGCAGTCCGGTCGAGCAGGACCTGCAGGCGCTGCTGGCCAGCCGTCTCGAACAGGCGCAGCAGCAGCTGGCGCAGATCCGCGAGCCCTGGGCTGATTGGCTGGACGAGCTGCAGACCTTTCTGGCCCAGGCCTGCGAGGCCGGCAGCTTCAATGGCAACAAGCTCAAGCCGACCATCTACGAGCCCCGTATCCAGCAGCTGCGGGCCTGGTGCGAAGGCCGTGGCACTCTGGATTTCAAGAAGGGCGAGCAGTTCAAGCGCTTTACCCACGAAGGGCTGCAGGATGCCTGCCGCAAGGGCGTCCAGCTGGAGCTGCCGGCGGGCGTCTGTGCTGCTCTGGACGCCATGGCTACCCTCGAACAGCGGCTGGCGCAGCTGCCGGATCCCGCGCAGGATGCGCTGGAGCATGCCGCCTGGTGGATCGGCCGCCGGCTGGAGCAGGAAAAACAGCGGCGTGCGCAGATGGGCTTCGACGACATGCTCAGCCGGCTGGATACCGCATTGCAGGGTGCCAACGGGCCGCGGCTGGCCGAGGTGATCCGTCAGCAGTTCCCGGTGGCCATGATCGACGAGTTCCAGGACACCGACCCGCTGCAGTACCGTATCTTCGACAGCATCTATCGGGTAGGACTCAACGATCCGGACAGCGCCCTGCTGCTGATCGGTGATCCCAAGCAGGCCATCTATTCCTTCCGCGGGGCCGACATCCATACCTATCTGCGCGCCCGCGATGCCACCCATGACCGGCACGAGAACCTGGACACCAACTTCCGCTCCAGCCAGCAGATGGTCAGCGCGGTGAACGGGGTGTTCAGACTGGCCGAGGAGCAATGGTCCGAGGGCGCCTTCCGTTTCCGCCACGGGCACGGCAATCCGCTGCCCTTTCTCCCGGTCCATGCCCGGGGGCGCCGGGAGATCTGGACCTGCGAGGGCCGTCCCGGCGCGGCCCTGACCGTGTGGCACCGCTCCGGTGAGCGGGTATCGTCCGAGGATTACCGTCAGGACATGGCCCAGCGCTGCGCCAGCGTCATGGTCGCGCTGCTTCGCGGCGGCCAGGCCGGGCATACCGGCTTCATGGATGCGGAACAGCGGCTGGTGCCGGTGCGTCCGGCGGACATGGCTGTGCTGGTGCGCACCGGCCGCGAGGCACAGATCATCCGCCAGGCTCTGGCGGAACGGGGGGTACGCAGCGTCTACCTGTCGGACAAGGACTCGGTACTGGCCACCCAGGAGGCGGCGGATGTGCTGCGCTGGCTGCGTGCCTGCGCCGAGCCGGGCAATGACCGACTGCTGCGCGCCGCTCTGGCCAGCGCAACCCTGGCGCTGAGCTGGACCGAGCTGGAACAGCTGAATCAGGACGAACGCCGCTGGGAGCGCTGGGTGGAGCAGTTCCGCGAGTATCGCCAGTGCTGGATGCGCCAGGGCGTACTGCCCATGCTGCATCGGCTGCTGCACGAGTTCCGGCTGCCGGCCAGGCTGGTGCAGCGCGGTGATGGGGAAAGGCGCTTGACCAACCTGCTGCATCTGGCCGAGCTGCTGCAGCAGGCTGCCCGCGAGCTGGACGGCGAGCAGGCGCTGATCCGTTACCTGAGCGAGGCCATCCAGCGGGCGCTGGATGGCGCCGGGGGCGATGAACAGATACTGCGCCTGGAAAGCGACGCGGACCTGGTCAAGGTGGTGACCATTCACAAGTCCAAGGGCCTGGAATACCCGCTGGTATTCCTGCCCTTCATTGCCGGCAGCCGACCCGTGCGTGCCGGTGAACCGGTGCGCCTGCAGCAGGGCGGCCGGTCCCGGTGGGTGCTGGAGCCTGACAGCGAGCAACTGCAGCAGGCGGACCGGGAACGCATGGGCGAGGATCTGCGACTGCTCTATGTGGCCCTGACCCGGGCCCAGCATGCCTGCTGGCTGGGGCTGTCCGATCTGCGCCGGGGCCGGGCCAGGGACTCGGTGCTGCATGAGAGTGCCATCGCCTGGTTGCTCGGCGGAGGCGAGCAACTGCAGGAGCCGGAAGGCCTGGCGCGCTGGCTGGCCGCCTGGCAGCAGCTTGACGGCATCAATGTGGTAGCCGCCCCCGAGCCGGATGATCAGCACTATCAGCCCGTGCAGGCCGAACAGGTTGAGCTGCATGAGCGTACACCGGCCCACGCTCCCTTCGAGCACTGGTGGATCAGCTCCTACAGCGCCCTGGCCATAGGTGGAGAAACCCCGGACTCGCCCCTGTCCGCGCAGATGGGCGACGACGAGCGCCGGGCGCAGTTTTTGCCGCTGCGGGCGGGGGAGACGCCGAGCATTCACCGCTTCCCCCGGGGCCCGCAGCCGGGCACCTTCCTCCACGGGCTGCTCGAGCTGGCCGGGGCCGAGGGCTTCAAGCGCTTCGCCGATCCCCAGCTGTGCCGGGAGCGGCTGCGGCCACGCTGCCAGCGGCGCGGCTGGGGTGACTGGAGCGAGTGTCTGGCGGACTGGCTGAGTGCACTGATTGCCCGTCCCGGACTGGTGCCCGGCACTGCGCTGGCGCTGGCCGATCTGCGGCCGGGGCAATACCAGGTGGAGATGGAGTTCCTGTTCAGTGCCCGGTGGGTGAAGGTCCAGCAGGTGGATGAGCTGGTGTGCAGGGCAACCCTGGCAGGACAACCCCGGGCCGCGCTGGTCGCGGATCGGCTCAACGGCCTGTTCAAGGGCTTCATCGATCTGGTGTTCGAGCACGAAGGACGCTATTACGTGGTCGACTACAAATCCAACTGGCTGGGGGGCGACGCCTCGGCCTATACCCAGGACGCCATGACCACCGCGGTGCTCGAACACCGCTATGACCTGCAGTACGTGTTCTACCTGCTGGCGCTGCACCGCCAGTTGCGCGCCAGACTGCCGGACTACGACTATGACCGCCATGTCGGCGGCGCGCTCTACTGGTTCATCCGCGGCAGCGGCGGGCAAGGCACCGGGCTGTGGCACGATCGTCCACCCAGGGCGCTGATCGAGGCGCTGGACCGGCTGTTCGCCGGCCAGGCGCAGGGGAGGTGCAATCATGACGCGCAGTGATCTGCCGGCCGGGCAGCAGCTGGATCTGCTCGATGCCGTGGCCGCCGAGCCGCCGCAGTTGACTCTGGATCAGCTGCTGCATCAGCTGCAGCAGTGGGTCGAGGTGGGCTGGCTGCGGGCGCTGGATCGGGCGCTGGTAGTGTTTCTGCTGGACAGCCAGCCGGATACCCATCCGCTGGTGCTGCTGGCCGCAGCCCTGACCAGCCATCAGCTGGGCCATGGGCACGTCTGCCTGGACGTGGCCGCCACCCTGGACAGCCCCGACCTGAGCCTGTCACTGCCCCCGGAGGGCCAGCAGGCCGGGCGGGACGTCCTGCTGCCCTCGGACCTGCTGCAAGGCGTCGAGGCCGACCACTGGTGCCGACAGCTGGCCGCAAGCCCGCTGGTCGATGCGCAGGCCGCCGAGCAGGGCGAGCGGCCGCTGGTATTGCAGGGGCGGCGCCTGTACCTGCGTCGCTACTGGCGCTATGAACGCCAGGTGGCGAGCATCCTGCGTCAGCGTCTGGCAACCAGACTGCCGCTGCCCCAGGGTCTGCCGGAACAACTGCAGCGCCTGTTTGCCGGCAGCAGCCAGCAGCCGGACTGGCAGCGCCTGGCCTGTGCCCTGGCCGCCCGGGGGGCGTTCAGCATCATCACCGGTGGCCCGGGTACCGGCAAGACCACCACGGTAGTACGTCTGCTGGCGCTGCTGCAGGGGCCGGCGGTGGCTGCCGGGCAGCCGCTGCGCATCCATCTGGCGGCTCCCACCGGCAAGGCGGCAGCGCGGCTGACCGAGTCCATCGGGCGACAGGTCGGTGATCTGCAGGTGGACGAGGCAGTGCGTGCGCAGATCCCCCGCCAGGTCACCACGCTGCACCGGCTGCTCGGCAGCCTGCCGGATACCCGCCATTTCCGCCACCATGCGGGCAATCCCCTGTTGCTGGATGTGCTGGTGGTGGACGAGGCCTCGATGATCGACCTGGAGATGATGGCCTGTCTGCTTGACGCGCTGCCGCCCCGGGCGCGGTTGATCCTGCTCGGGGACAAGGATCAGCTGGCCTCGGTGGAAGCCGGGGCCGTACTCGGCGATCTGTGCCGTGATGCCGACGCGGGCTGCTACAGCCCGGACACCCTCCAGTGGCTGGAGCAGGTCAGCGGCCAGTCGCTGGCCGCGGCCGGCCTGCAGGAAGGCGATGAGCAGCGCCAGCCTCTGGCCCAGCAGACGGTGATGCTGCGCTACTCCCACAGGTTCGGCGCCGGCAGCGGTATCGGCCGGCTGGCCCGGGCAGTAAACCGGCTGGACCCGCAGCAGGCCCGAGCGGTGCTGGCGGACTCCGGGTTTGCCGATGTGGGTTCGCGTCTGGTGCAGGGGCCGGGTGATGCCGCCTGGGCCGACCTGATACTGGGGCAAGGGCATCAGCCCGGCTATACGGCCTATCTGCAGGAGCTGCGCCAGCGCCCGGCAGACTCCCTCGAGGCGACGGACCCTGAATGGGAGTGCTGGGCACAGCGGGTGCTGGCGGCTTTCGATCGATTCCAGGTGCTCTGCGCGGTGCGCAAGGGCCCCTGGGGCGTGGAGCAGCTCAACCAGCAGATCGCTGCCTTGCTGCACCGGCGCGGCTGGCTGCCCGAGCCGGTGGGCTGGTACGAGGGGCGTCCGGTGCTGGTCACCCGCAATGACTATTCCCTCGGCCTGATGAACGGGGACATCGGTATCGCCCTGAGGATCAGGGAGCCGGCGTTGCAGCCGGGGGAGCGCGAGCGCATGGTGCTGCGGGTGGCCTTTCCCCGTACCGATGGCTCCGGCGGAGTGCGCTTTGTGCTGCCCAGCCGCCTGACCGCCGTGGAGTCGGTGTTCGCCATGACGGTGCACAAGTCCCAGGGCTCGGAGTTCGCCCACGCGCTGCTGGTGCTGCCGGACAGCCGCAGCCCGCTGCTGACCAAGGAGCTGGTCTACACCGCCATCACCCGGGCCAGCGGACACTTCACACTGGTGGAAACCCGCAGCGGGATCTTCGAGGCGGCGGTGACCCAGCCAGTGCGGCGTATCAGTGGTCTGGCGCTGGAGTGGGGCTGACTTGCCGGCAACTTTTCATGATAGACTCGACGGGCTCCTGCAGGTCTGCCGGAGCCCGTGTGACCGGTGACGCTTCCTGCCTGACGTCATCCCTGTGCCGATCCCCGCTGCCCTGATGTCACTGAACTCAGAAGCAGACGACGGGTCAGTTATCAGGGCAGCCTGCCTGGCTGCCGCAAGTGGATCACCGCTGTTCACGGTGCCCTGTTTTCTGAATACATCACTGCCTGCTCAAGCTTCATCGCCGTCTGCCACAACCTGTGGTCTGCTGTGGCCATGATCGCGCCGCGCCTCCCTGTGCGCCGCAGGCACGTATCCATTCTTTGAAGGTTAAGCATGACAAAGATCAATGCGTTCCGGGAAATCGAGCGCAAGCTGGCCGACAGCCTGGCGCAGCTTGAGGCGACCAAGAAAACCGAGCGTCAGCGCGAGACCCGGGAATTTGCCAGCGAACTCAAGACCCTGATGAAGGAGTACCGCATGTCCGCCGCGGATGTGCTGAGTATCCTGAACGCCACCCCTGAAGCGCGCTGAGCCAAGCTCGTTCGCACACCGCCGCGGGGGGGCATGGTGAAACAGGATTATCGGGCGAGCTGCACGAGTGCCTGGATGATTTGCAGGACTACCTGCCAGATGCGTTACCATGACTGGCGCACACGCTTTATCCGTCAGCAGCTGCAGTGATAGCTGGGTGCGGCAAGCAGAACGCTATACAAGGAGTACGTCATGGCAATCCAGCCTCCGAAAGATCTTCCATCCGAGCCGACCAATGACGACGGCATTCCTGCACCGACCGGGGAGGCCAACCTGATCGATACCGACTATGTGATCGGGCAGGACAACTTTTCAGGGCAGATCACCCTGAGTCTGGACATCCACAGCAAGGTCTTCCTGATCTCCGCCGGCAGCATCCTGCTGTTCGTGCTGCTGACCCTGGCACTGCAGGAGCAGGCCTCGGAGGTCTTCACCGGCCTGCGCGGCTGGTTGACCAGCAATCTGGCGTGGTTCTTCATCAGCGCCGCCAATATCTTCGTGCTGCTGTGCCTGCTGCTGGTGTTCTCGCCACTGGGCAAGGTGCGCATCGGTGGCAAGGATGCGATACCCGACTATTCCTACGTGGGCTGGTTTGCCATGCTGTTCGCTGCCGGCATGGGCATCGGCCTGATGTTCTACGGGGTCGCCGAACCCATGGGGCATTTCAATGCGGCCTTCGAGGGGGTGACCCTGGGGGAGACCGGTGAGCGCACCGACTGGGCGCCACTGGGCGGTGCCGAAGGGGATGCCCGGGAAGCCTTCAGGCTGGGCATGGCGGCCACCATATTTCACTGGGGCCTGCATCCCTGGGCGATCTACGCGGTGGTGGCGCTGTCACTGGCGATCTTCGCTTACAACAAGGGCCTGCCCCTGAGCGTGCGTTCGATCTTCTATCCGCTGCTGGGTGAGCGCATCTGGGGTTGGCCGGGCCATGTGATCGACATCCTGGCGGTGTTCGCCACCATGTTCGGCCTGGTCACCTCGCTGGGTCTGGGGGCGCAGCAGGCGGGGGCCGGCATGAACCAGCTGTTCGGCATTCCCAGCGGCAACCTGACCATGGTGCTGCTGATCATCGCCATCACCGCGGTGGCCCTCTGGTCGGTCATTGCCGGAGTGGACAAGGGCGTTCAGCAACTGTCCAAGGTCAACATCGCTCTGGCCTTCCTGCTGCTGTTGTTCGTCATTGTCTGCGGGCCGACGCTGGCCATCCTGAAGGGTTTCTTCAGCAACCTGGGCGCCTACGCCAGCTATCTGCCTGCTCTCGCCAACCCGGTGGGGCGCGATGATGCCAACTTCAGCCAGGGCTGGACGGCCTTCTACTGGGCCTGGTGGATCAGCTGGTCGCCCTTCGTCGGCATGTTCATCGCCCGCGTCAGCCGGGGACGCACGGTGCGGGAGTTTCTGATATCCGTGACTCTGGTGCCCTCGCTGGTGTCGGTCCTCTGGATGACTGCCTTCGGCGGTACCGCCATAGATCAGCTGCTGAGCGACAACTTCACCGGGGTGCGGGATGCGGCACTGGAGCTGCAACTCTTTACCATGCTCGGCCAGCTGCCGCTGTCGGCCATTACCTCCTTCATCGGTGTGGTGCTGGTCATCATGTTCTTCATCACCTCCTCCGACTCGGGATCGCTGGTGATCGACGCCATCACCGCTGGTGGCAAGATCAACGCGCCGGTCGGCCAGCGGGTGTTCTGGGCAATAGTGGAAGGGGTGCTGGCCATCGCGCTGCTGCTCGGTGGCGGCCTGGTTGCGTTGCAGGCGATGGCGGTATCCACCGGGCTGCCCTTCACTCTGGTATTGCTGGCTGGCTGCGTGGCCATCGTCAAGGGGTTGATGAGCGAGCCGCGCTAGCTCACAGCGGCGACCTCAGCAACAGAAGTCGCCCAGCCGATGCGCCGGTGAGAAGTGGGTCGCCACCTGGGCCTGGAACAGTTCGGCGGTGGCCAGGGCATCGGTCAGGGCGTGGTGCGCCTGATACAGCGGCAAGCCATAACGCGAGCGGCTGTCGGCCAGGCGAATGGATAAAGGCTGTTTGCCGGCGAGCCGCTGCCACCAGCCCAGCCGCCGGCGCGGGTGCAGGTTCGCCTCGATCTGCATGGTGTCGATCATCGGAAACTGCAGCCCCTCGCCCAGCACCCGGGTGGTGGCCCGATCCAGGAAGGGCCGCTCCATATTGCGAAAGTGCACCACGGCTATGCGCCCGGCAAGCTGTTCCAGCAACCCCTGCAGAATGTCCTCGAAGCGCGGCGCGCGCTGGATATCGGCATGGGTGATCTGGTGAAACGTGACCGAATCTGCAGTCAGATCCCCCACCGGTCGTACCAGCTGGTACCAGGCCTGATGGCTGCGTATCCGCTCCAGAGTGAAGGGGATCAGCCCAATGCTGACAATGGCATGCTGGCTGGGATCCAGCCCCGTGGTCTCGATATCCAGCGCGGCGAACTCCAGCTCGGCCAGGGGGGTGTCGGCACCCGGCCAGTCGGCACGGTAGAAGTCGCGCAGCAGCGGGTGCCGTGCCGTCTCCGCGCGGCTGGCCAGATACTGCGGCCAGTCCGTCGGTCGCCGTAAGGCCGGACGGTTCATGAGGGCCGTCCCGGCGCGGTGAGCGGATAGCGGAAGCGCAGGAATTTCTGGGCATGGCTCAGGACCTGAAAGGCGTCCTTGAGGCCGTGACGCTCGGCTGCAGAGACATTCTCCGGTTCGATATAGTTGTTGGGTTCGCGGCCTTCCTGGATGTCCAGCGCCTGGTGACGTATGCGTGCCAGCGACAGGAACTCCAGCGCATAGCGCAGCCGCTCCACCTGCTCCCGGGGCATCAGACGGGTCTGGGCAATATCATCCAGTCGATCGTGGGAGTTCTGCGCAGTGGAACCAATGGCCAGTGCGTGTACCCGGATCAGATCAGTCAGCGGCGCCGTTCCCCGGCCCTTGAGGTTGATGATGTTGCGCTGTTTGCCATCCTGTTCCATGACAAAGGTGCGAAATATCCCCAGCGGCGGGGTGCGGTTCAGGGAATTGCGCGCCATCAGCGCGAGGAAGTTCGGATTGCGGCTGGCTTTGTGGGCGATCAGTTCGCGCAGTTGCTCCACATGATCAGTCTGGCCGCTGACCGAGTCGAGGTCAAAGAAGATATTGCTGTTGAGCAGGGCCTTGGGGTTGGGTCTTTCGATCCATTCGCTGAAATAGCGCTTCCAGACCGCCAGCGGCTGGCGCCACTTCGGGTTGGTGGCCATGATCTCGCCCTTGCAGTAGCTGTAGCCGCAGGCGGCCAGCCCATCGCTGACAAAGGTCGCAAGCCGCAGAAAATAGTCGTCATGCTCAGCCGGCTCAAAGCGGTCGTCCAGCACCAGCGCATTATCCTGGTCGGTAACAATCAACTGCTCGTCACGGGCCATGGAGCCCAGCACCATGAAACTGTAGGGCACTGGCGGCGGTCCCAGCTCCTTCTCTGCCAGATCGATCAGGCGCTGGATGAAGCTGCGTCCGATACTCGACAGGGCGCTGCCGATCATCCGGGCGGTGGCTTCGTCCTCGACCATGCGCACAAAGGTGGCCCGCACATCCGGCAGCAGCTCCTGCAGCTCACTGACCGACTGGCGATTGAAGATGTCGTTGACCAGATACAGGCTGTTCTGGGACTGATAGCGGATCACATCGGCCAGATTGATCAGCCCCACCGGCCGGCGGCGGCTGAGGATCGGCAGATGGTGGATGTTGTGCCGCAACATGCAGAGGATGGCGTCCAGCACCGAGGCATTGGCCTGCAGGGTAATCGGCTCGGGGGTCATGATGCTGTGCAGGGGAGTTTCCGGCGGCAAGGCGGCGGACACCACCCGGGTGCGAAAGTCGCGGTCGGTAATGATGCCCGCCACGCGCTGCAGTTCCGGTTGCTGTGGATCCGGCTCGGTAATCAGCAGCGCCGAGACGCTCTGCTCGGTCATCACGGCAGCGGCGCGGTGAATGCTCGACTGGGCATCCAGCATGACCGGTGGCCGGCTGATCAGCCTGTTCACCCGCACCTTGATCAGCTCACTGGCCCGGCCCTGGGACTGTACCGCTGAACGCAGCCGCCCTGCGCCCTCGGTATCGACAAAGTCGGCGAAACTGTCGTGCTCATCGCACAAGCGGAAGAACAGCTCGCCGGGGATGAAGTAGATCAGGCTGTCTTCCAGTGCCCTGGCCGGGAAGCGTACCCGACGGTTACGGCGCAGGCCTGCCTGGCCGAAGATGTCACCTTCCCCGAGACGGTTGAACAGCTCGCCGTTGGGTCGGTAGATCTCCACCGCGCCACTGCGGATATAGTGCAGCTCGTTGAGGGGAGCGTCCTTGTCCAGAATGGGGGAGCCCGCCTTGAAGTAGCGCACCTGGGTCTGACTGGCGATCTCATCCAGGGTCTCGTCGGGGAGTTCGTCAAAGGGCGCGAAACGGCTGAGGTGGTCGCGGATCTCGATCAGTTCGACTTGCATGGGCATCTTCCGGCCAGAACATTGGCATCAGTGTAATGCCTGTGCGCGGGGAATGCCCGAGGGCGGCCCTGTCGCCTGGCGGCGACAGGGCCGGGAGGATCAGCTGTCGAAGCCGGGGCTGTCCCGTTGTGCCTTGCGCAGCAGCGCCGGCCAGGCCAGATTGGCCCCTGCGCCCTTGGTGACCTGACGCATGCTTTCGATGGCTCCGTCCAGAATGCTCTGGGGAATCGGGATCAACTCGCTGCCGCCGGCCTGGGCGTTGATCTGGATCTCGCAGCAGCGCTGCAGGGTGTGCATCCCCAGGAAGGCCTCGGCCACGTCGCGGCCGACGGTCATCAGCCCGTGGTTGCGCAGCACCATGTTCTTGGCCCTGCCCAGATGCTGCTGCAGACGCGCCTTCTCGTCCTCGCGCAGGGCAACGCCCTCGTAGTCGTGGTAGGCCAGACTGCTGAGTACGAACAGCGCCTGCTGGGAAATCGGCAGTATGCCGTTCTTCTGCGCCGAGACGCCGACGCCTGCCGCCGTATGGGTATGCAGGACGCAGCCCGCATCGTGACGTACCTCATGCACGGCGCTGTGGATGGTGAACCCGGCCGGGTTGATCTCGTAGGGCGAGTCCATCACCTTGTTGCCCTGCAGGTCGATCTTCACCAGATTGGAGGCGGTGATCTCCTCGAACATCAGCCCGTAGGGATTGATCAGGAAATGCTCGGTACCGGGAATCTTGGCCGAGATGTGGGTGAAGATCACGTCATCCCACCCGTTGAGCGCGACCAGACGGTAACAGGCGGCCAGATCTACCCGGGTCTGCCACTCTTCGGCGCTGACCTGATTGCGGACGTCCAGCACCGGTTGTTTCTGCACTGCATTCATTGGCTGTTCCCTCGTGATGATAGGTCATCAGGCCGGCATCTCGCCGGCCTGACATTCATCGCAGTGTAGATGAGGTCATCGCCTGCGACTGTCACGCAGATGACAGTGGTTGCAGCTGTCAGGTCCGGGGAGTGACTCTGAGCAGGGCGCCGTTGCCACCACGCATGCCATCCTCCAGCAGCCACAACGCGCCATCCGGGCCCTGTTCCACCTCGCGGATACGCCTTTGCATGTCATAGCGCCCTGCTTCCCGGGCGGACTCGTCCTCCAGCGCCACCCGCACCAGCGACCGGGAGGACAGGCCGCCGATGAAGGCGTTGCCCTGCCAGTCGGGGAAGAGTTCGCCGTCATAGATGACCAGCCCGGCGGGGGAAATCACCGGGGTCCAGGTGATCAGCGGCGCCCTGAATTCGGGGCGAGTGTCGTGATCCGGGATGGGGGTGCCGTCGTAGTGCTCGCCGTTGGAGACCAACGGGTAGCCGTAGTTCTCACCCTTGATGATCAGATTCAGCTCGTCCCCGTCCTTGGGGCCCATCTCGTGGGCCCAGAGACGACCCTGCGCATCGAAGGCCATGCCCAGGATGTTGCGGTGACCGAGGCTCCAGATCTGGGCCGCCACCTCACCCTGATCAACGAAGGGGTTGTCTTCAGGCAGGCTGCCGTCGTCATTCAGACGGATGATCTTGCCCAGGTTGCTGTTCATATCCTGTGCCGGATCGAACTCCTGGCGCTCGCTGGAGCTGATCCACAGCTTGCCCGCATCGTCGAACAGCAGTCGGTAGCCGAAATGACCGCCACCTCTCATCTTGGGTACCTGACGCCAGATCACCTGCAGGTCCTCGAGGGCGCCGCCCCCGTCGTCATCCAGCACCAGGCGGGCACGGGCCACAGCGGCCCCACGGCCGCTGTCGTCGGCTTCCACATAGCTCAGATAGATCATCTGATTGCTGGCAAAATCCGGATGCAGTATCACATCACCCAAACCGCCCTGACTGACCAGTTCAACCTCGGGTACGCCGCTGATGCTGCCGGTGCTGTTGGCGGTAAGGTCGTGCAGGCGCAGGGCGCCGGCCATCTCCGTCACCAGCAGGCGCCCGTCAGGCAGGAAGGTCATGGCCCAGGGCGCATCAAAGCGGGTTATCTCGGCTACCTCGAAGGGCAGATCCGCTGCTCCCGGGTTGGCCGTGGGCTCGCCAGCCGCGGCCAGGCGGGCGGCAGTCTCCTCGGCTTGCTCGGCGACAGCCGCTTCATCCTGACGGTCGGTCGGGCCCGCCGATTCACTGGCGGCAGTAGTGGTATTTGCCTGGTACGGTGTGTCGCTGGCCTTGTCGCAGGCGGACAGCAGCCCGAGCATGGCCAGGAAAAGCAGGGAATGGCGAAAACGGGGCATGGTCGCTCCTGTTCTGATCTTGAAGGGGTCGGCTATTTGAACCTGTACGCCGGCAGAGGTTGCGCAATCCCCATGATAGCCAATGCCGTGCAGCATCTTTGGCCTCCAGCCGGCTACACTAACTGCAATTGACCACATGGCGGGAGCAGGGCATGGACTGGCGAGGCAGACGGCAGAGCAGCAATATCGAAGATCGGCGTGGGCAGCCCTTGAGTGCCGGCGCTGGCGGCGGCGGGCTGATCCTGCTTCTGTTGCGCATCCTGCCCTGGTTGCTGCGCACCCGCCTGGGTCGGATCGTGCTGGCGGTGGGGGTGGTGGTCTTCTTCGGCGCCAGAATGCTGGGCATAGATCTGCTGCAGCTGGGCGGCCCTGTTCCCCAGCAGACCGCCAGCTTCTCCGCCGAGGAGCAGCAGCTGGCGGAATTCGTCTCCGTGGTGCTGGCGGACACCGAGCAGACCTGGCAGCGCATCCTGGCCGAACAAGGGCAGCGGTACGAGGAGCCGGTGCTGGTGCTGTTCAGCCAGCGGGTGGCCTCGGCCTGCGGCACCGCCAGCTCGGCGGTAGGCCCCTTCTACTGCCCCGCCGATCGCAAGGTGTACCTCGATCTGAGCTTCTTCCACGATCTGGATCGCCAGCTGGGCGCCCCCGGGGACTTTGCCCAGGCCTATGTCGTCGCCCATGAGGTTGGGCATCACCTGCAGACACTGCTCGGCATCTCTCAGCAGGTGCGTGATGCCGGGCGCGGCAAGTCCGCCGCTGTGGTCAACGCCCTGTCGGTGCGTCAGGAGCTGCAGGCCGACTGCCTTGCCGGGGTGTGGGGCCATTCCGCCCACCGCTTCAGCGGCATGCTCGAGCCCGGTGATCTGGAGGAGGCCCTGCAGGCCGCCGCCGCCATCGGCGATGACCGGCTGCAGAAACGCAGCGGCGGCGACGTGGTGCCGGACAGCTTCACCCATGGCACCTCTGCGCAGCGGGTGACCTGGTTCAAGCGCGGCTTCGAAAGCGGCGACATGCGTCAGTGCGATACCTTCTCGGGGCAGATCTGACCCTCGGGCTCTGGCGGTGGCATCTTTACCGGGGTGGCGGTACTGTCAGGGCATATTCTGCGGAGGATAAGAACAATGTCAGTCGAAGCGCAGTTCCGTACGCATGAAGTCCATAACCAGCCTGACCCCATGCCCGGCTACAACCTCTGGCGCAGCGATCTGCCGTTGCAGCAGGCAATTGCCCGGCACGGTGCCGAGTGGGCGGCGGACAACCTGGATGCCATGGGCCAGCAGGTCGGGCATGAGCTGATGGAGGCCGGCGAACTGGCCAACCGGCACAGGCCCGAGCTGCACAGTTTCGACCGTTATGGTCGGCGCATCGATGAAGTCGAGTTTCACCCGGCCTATCACCAGTTGATGGCCGCGGCCATGGCCAACCAGATGCACAGCTTCGCCTGGAACAACGCCGAGCGTCCCGGAGCCCACGTTGCCCGAGCCGGATTGATGTATCTCTACGGCCAGGCGGATGCCGGCACCTGCTGCCCGCTGACCATGACCTACGCCTCCATTCCCGCGTTGCGCCACAGCCCTGAACTGGCCGCACAGTGGGTCCCGCTTCTGCTGTCCTCCGACTATGATCCGCGCACCCTGCCTGCCGAGCAGAAGCGTGGTTGCACCATTGGCATGGGCATGACGGAAAAGCAGGGTGGCTCTGACGTGCGCAGCAATACCACCCAGGCACTGCAGCAGCCCGACGGCAGTTATCGGCTGATCGGCCACAAATTCTTCTTCTCCGCCCCCATGTGCGACGCCCATCTGGTGCTGGCGCAGACCGGGCAGGGCATCGGCTGCTTCCTGCTGCCCCGGGTGCTGCCCGATGGCAGCCTGAACGCGGTGCGGATCCAGCGCCTCAAGGACAAGCTGGGCGACTGGAGCAACGCTTCTTCCGAAGTGGAGTTTCTCGGCGCTACCGCCTGGCTGGTAGGGCAGGAAGGGCGGGGTGTGGCCACCATTCTGGAAATGGTGGCACTGACCCGACTGGACTGCATGATAGGCTCGGCGAGCATGATGCGACAGGCGCTTACCCAGGCGTTGAACCATGTGCGCCAGCGCGCGGCCTTCGGCCGCCTGCTGATCGATCAGCCGCTGATGCGTAACGTGCTGGCCGATCTGGCGCTGGAGAACGAGGCTGCAGTGGCACTGACCATGCGGGTGGCCGCGGCGGTGGATGCCTCCCCGCGGGACGAGCAGGAAGCCGCCTTTGCGCGCATCACCACCGCTATCGGCAAGTATCTGATCTGCAAGCGCGGCCCGCTGGTGACCAATGAGGCGCAGGAATGCCTCGGCGGGCTTGGCTATGTGGAGGAAAATATCCTGCCGCGCCTGTACCGCCAGGCGCCGCTGAACTCCATCTGGGAAGGCAGCGGGAACGTGCAGTGCCTCGACGTGCTGCGTGCCCTGCGCCGGGAGCCGGAGACCCGGGATGCCCTGTTTGCCGAATTGACCGCAGCCAGAGGCTTGAACAGCGATTATGACCGCCAGCTTGACTGGCTGGCGCAGGGCTTTGCTGATCCGAACGAGTTGGAAATGCGTTCCCGGTTGCTGGTCGAGCGCACCGGCATGGCCCTTCAGGCCTCCCTGCTGCTGCGCTCGAGCCAGCCCGGGATTGGTGATGCATTCTGCCGCGCCCGACTGGGCGCCGAGCGCGGCTTTGCACTGGGCTGTCTGCAGCCCGGAGATCCGGTGGATCTGTTGATAAACAGGGCCATGCCGCAGTGGGGCGGCTGATTGGGGAGAGCGGAACACAAAAAAACCTACCGCTAACGGATGGGATTTGTGTGTTTGGTGGTGGGGCGGCAGCCCGCGCCAAACGACCGTTGAAAGTACGCGATACCGGCGTTCCGGCAAGTTGATAAGTTCTGCTGGCTGCTGCGAAAAGCGGGGGTTGGCAGGCCAGAGGCGGCGGACGATCAAGCGGTTTTTCCCGTGGATCGGTCACCGATATGGCCGTTCAAATTCGTATGCTTCTCTGGTCCGGTTCGATTCCGGAATCGGGAATTGAACCTGCGTCCGTCCCCCCGACCAAGAGCACACCCATTCACACCCATTCCGGGGTAAGGCAGCCCGGGGTGCGGGGAATTGCACCTTCTATCGCCGCATTATATGCGGTGAATAGCTTGCGCATGCGGAGAATGAAGCCCATAATCTCCGCATGAACAGCGGCGATTACAAGTACATCTGGCAGGCCGGCGACTGGCCGGACTGGCGCTTCGACCTGGCGGCGCTCGCTGGCCCTATGGCGGATGTGAGTCGTGCTCAAGGGCTCTTGCTGGGGCGTCTGGCCGACGTGGGCATGGCGCTGCGCGATCAGGCCAGCCTGGCGGCGCTCACCGAAGACGTGGTCAAGACCAGCGAAATCGAGGGCGAGCAGCTCAACGTCGAGTCCGTGCGCTCAAGCATCGCTCGCCGGCTGGGCGTCGACATCGGGGCGTTGGCTCCAGTCGATCGTCATGTCGAAGGCGTGGTGGAGATGGTGCTCGACGCCACGGTCAACTGCGCGGCGCCGGTGACCCGCGAGCGGTTGTTCGGCTGGCACGCGGCGCTCTTTCCCACTGGTTACTCCGGCCTCTCCAGGATCAAGGTCGGCAGTTGGCGCGACGACGCCAGTGGCCCCATGCAGGTGGTCTCCGGCCCCATCGGCCGCCAGCGCGTGCATTTCGAGGCGCCGCCCGCCGATCGACTGGAGACCGAGACAGGTCGTTTCCTCGAATGGGTCAATGCGGACTCGGGTGAGCCACCGCTCGTCAAGGCGGGGCTTGCCCATCTGTGGTTCGTGACCTTGCACCCGTTCGACGACGGCAACGGCCGTATCGCCCGGGCCATCGGCGACCTGCTGTTGGCGCGCGCCGACGGCAGCCCGCAGCGCTTCTACAGCCTGTCGGCGCAGATCCAGCGGGAGCGCAAGGCCTACTACGATATTCTGGAGCGCACCCAGAAGCGGTCCATGGACGTCACCGAGTGGCTGGCCTGGTTCCTCGACACCCTGCATCGCGCCGTCGATCAGGCGCAGCACACCCTCGATGCCGTGCTGACCAAGGCACGCTTCTGGCAGCACTGGGCAGCCACACCTTTGAACGAGCGACAGGTGAAATTGCTCAACCGGCTACTCGATGGCTTTGAAGGTAAGCTCACCAGCAGCAAGTGGGCGGCGATCGCCAAGTGCTCGCCAGACACGGCGCTGCGCGACATCAACGACCTGCTCGCGCGCGGCGTGCTGCGGAAATCGAATGCGGGCGGGCGCAGTACCAGCTACGAGCTGAACGATCTCCCGTAGTAACCGCGCGTCTTCTGAATTGACTTGGCTGGCGGACCGAACAGCGCCTTCCTGGACTCCTGCCAACTCATGCGGAAGGAGACCAAGATGGACGTCGTTCACCTCAATCAAAAACAACTGGCCGCCCGCTGGAGTATCAGCGAAGCCACCTTCGAACGCTGGCGTAGCGTGGGAATTGGGCCGAAATTCCTG
Source organism: Halopseudomonas sp. Lyrl_26 (assembly GCF_051948695.1). Classification (NCBI taxonomy): domain Bacteria; kingdom Pseudomonadati; phylum Pseudomonadota; class Gammaproteobacteria; order Pseudomonadales; family Pseudomonadaceae; genus Halopseudomonas; species Halopseudomonas sp. Lyrl_26. Next base: position 71,084 of record NZ_JAYJLH010000008.1, on the reverse strand, counting down.
AAACTCTGTGGTCGGGTGATGGCACCCCGCACCAAACTGCTATTTGAAAGTACGCAATCGAAGCGCTGCGGGCTGCCGCGAACCAGTGCGAACTCCATCGAAAAGCCTGCCGGATTGTAGACCTGCAAGCAGGTTTTCTAGCTGGGCTGGTCGCCGGGAGCGGGCGTCAAACTCGTCTGCGATTGGAGGCCGGTTCAATTCCCAAACCCGGAATCGAACCCGCGTCCGCATGGTGGTTCAAACGGAGGGCTCGGCGACTGCGTCATTGTCGGCGGCGGGGTCGGTGAGCCTCCGAATCGTCAGGGCACAGCGTTGCTCAATCAAGGTATTGATTTGCTCAACCACGGCATTGCCAGCAAAACGGTGTCCGGGGTCAGACTGGAGCTTGCGCGCCGTCGCCGGCAGTAACTTTGCCAACTCCAGAATGCGCCGTTTGGCCTGCGCCTTGGTAAACCCTACGCCTTCTGCAAACTGCTCCCAATGCCGCGCCTGGACTTCGCTGAATTTGTACTTGCTGCCGATTTTCATCGCCATCTTCTGCGTCAGGGTTGGATACACCGCCGTCGAGAGCGTGTCGTAAAACGGTGCCAGAACGGGTGTCTTGCCTGAGTACAGCAGAGAGAAATTCTTGGCGTGCGCATCATGGTTACCGATCAGCGCATTGAAGATCACGTAATCGAGCAGTCGCAGGACTTGCGGCGCACTGGGGCGCGTCGCACTGCGCACCAGATCAAAACACTGCACCAGATCCGGGCCACCTTCATTCTGGTATTTCATTTCCGGCACCACGCCCAGTGCCTGGCAAAAGTCCTCTTGATGAAGACGTTGCCGCTGCCCCTGGGCATCGATCAGTCGGTCGTAGCGCTCAACCAGTAGAAAGGAGCGATCCAATACCTGGTGAATTTTTGACTTTGCCGGTTTGAGCTGCATGGCCTCAGCCAGTGCCATGCAAAATCCTTCGTTGATCACGCTGTCTTTAACAGCGTGGATGGCCGGTTTCAGGATGTGCGAGCTAGGCGTGCCGTTGAGGGGCAGCCCGATGCGCGCGCCATCGAAAACCACTGGCAACTTGTCTTGGGCGCCAGCCAAGGACAGCCGCAAGCCGTCTTTGCCTGCCAGCATAGGTCGATGCGGCAATTCATCCAGGATGGCAACGACTTCGTCGTCGCTCAGCCATTGAACGTCATCGCTGCGTGTTGGCACAGGCAAAGCCTGGCCGGGCTCGAGGAAGGTCACGGCCCCGGCGCATTCGCCGCCGATGTGGTCCAGCAGCGCAAAGTCGTTTTGGCCAGACACCTGGAACTGCTGCGCAATCACGCGGCGCATTTGCCCTTCAGGTAGAAGACCCGCAAAGAAGGGACGCGTTTTGCGATCGTCGAACGGCTCTGCTTGCAGGGGGAGTGAGGCGGACAAGGCAACGGCGTCTTTGTGTGACAGCCAACCGGGGGCGTAGCAAAAATTTAGCCGCCCATCGACCAGCGCCAGCGTGCCGACACGATCTGCGAATAGCCAGACTTCCAGCTCAGGCGCCATGGTCGCCACCCTCATGTTGATCATTGGTCACAGATGATGGCAACCCGCTCAACTGGACTTCTCCACCCAATGCATCAATGACCCGCAGTACGTTTTCCAGTCTTAAGGTGGGCTTGCCTGCTTCAAGGTCGACAATGAAGCGCACACCCACCCCAGCCGCCAGTGCCAACTGGGGCTGGGTCAGCCCGAGCTGCTTGCGAGCGGCACGCAGTGCACGCCCCAGTTGTTGAGGAGATCGAATGGATGTCATGGTTGCTCAGTTTCCCGTTCGGGAAATTATCGGGCACAACCGGACTAAGTGCAAGAGATATTTCCCGATCGGGAATGTTCGGTGTGCTTAGGGCATGATTCGGGCCTTTGCTTCCCGATCGGGAAATAATGAACCGCTCTCAATTCCAAATTGACACCCATTTACACCTAATGTGGCGCGGTTTTCAAAACTGCGCCACGAATTCCTCTTTGCGGCGAATGGGGCTGCGCCACATATCGCTTGGCTCACGCGCGGAACAGCGCCTTCATGGACTCCTGCCAACTCATTCGGAAGGAGACCAAAATGGAAGTCGTTCACCTCAATCAAAAACAACTGGCCGCGCGCTGGCATCTCAGCGAGGCCTGCCTTGAGCGCTGGCGCAGCGAAGGCATCGGGCCGAAACTCATGAAGCTGAAGGGGCGCGCGCTGTACAGGCAGGTCGACATCGAAGCCTACGAGGAGTCGTGCCTGGCGACGTCGACCAAGACCTCAACGGCTCAAGCCAGTGCTGGCTGATGTGTTCGGTTTAGTCGGCAGTTATTGATAAGTGCCGACGTTTTGCAACATGAAGGGGGCTCTCGACGGCCGTAATGGGCCGCATTGAAAGTCCGCAGTCCACAAGCTTGGACTGAATCACACCGGGTTTTATGGAGGCCATTTCGTTTAAGTCAGGCGGCCATGGCCTGTCCGATCCGCGCACGCTGACGCGCGCTGCCCGTGACTATGTCGAGTGTGCAAATTCCGCTGGGCCATTACAGACACGAACAGAAAGCAGGGTAGGTCTGCTGGCTCTACGCGAGGGACGTTTGCCCACTCCGGTAGCCAATGCTGCAATCCAACCGCTTGATTCGTCCGCGCGTAACCTATTGACCTGTAACAGGGTCTGTCACGGACTTTGCGGACTTCGTGCCAATTCCGGAGAGCGAGTCCGGAGCGAGGAATGGCCAGGAGAGAGTGGAATGTGGCCGGGAACGGCTAATTCGGGCGGCTGGCGAAGTCCGCAGGCTTCCGCAGAAATCCTCAACAACACGCGGGAGCTGGCGCGATCAGGCAAGAAAAAACCCCAACCGCGAACGGTTGGGGTTTGCTTGTTTGGTGGAGCCGGGGGGATTTGAACCCCCGTCCGCCAGTCCGCCACTATCGGTTCTACATGCTTAGCCATCTCTATTTAGTTAACTCGTCGCGGCCCGAGTGGCAGGGCGCTAGGAGCGAGCTGTATGAGTTTTAGCCGTTACGTCTACAGCGAACTTGGCGGCGATCCTGTTCTATATGACAGCCAGATCTTCGGGTTTACAGGCATCCCCTAGAGGCTGCTGACCGACTTAAGCGGCCAGGGCGTAGTTGTCGTCGTTGGCAACTATTAGTTTGCAACAGTGGATTTACGAGTTCTGTTACCAACTCGGCATGCCCCTCAAGCTTTGTAACCGTCGTCGAATCCTGATCGGCCCCAAAACCCTTGGTACTTGTGTTGCTCGATGAATCAGACGCCATTCTACGGGAAAGGTTCCCCGACGTACAGCGGCGGCGCTCAGCGGTTGGCTTCGCGTACCAGGCGCTGCTTCTCGCGATCCCAGTCCCTGTCCTTCTCGCTGGCGCGCTTGTCGTAGTCCTTCTTGCCCTTGACCAGGGCAATCTCGCACTTGACCAGATGTTTTTTCCAGTAGAGCGCCAGGGGGACGCAGCTGTAGCCCTTCTGCTCGACCCCGGCGATGATCTTTTCCAGCTCCTTGGCGTGCAGCAGCAGCTTGCGGGTGCGCGTAGGGTCGGCAATGACGTGGGTGCTGGCGGTCTGCAGGGGGGTGATGTGGGCGCCGAACAGGTAGGCTTCGCCATCCTTGAGCAGGATGTAGCTGTCCACCAGCTGTGCCTTGCCGGCGCGCAGGCTCTTCACTTCCCAGCCGGCCAGGGCGATGCCCGCCTCGAAGCGCTGTTCGATGAAGTACTCGTGTTTGGCCCTTTTGTTAAGGGCTATGGTGCCGCCGGTGGGCTGGGATTTCTTTTGTTTGCTCATGGGCGGGTATTATAGGGACTGGCGCGTTCTTCGGCTATCACGTTGAAGTGATGACGGCAGCGGTTGGAGTCGTCCTTCGTGCCGGGTCGCCGGGCAGGCGGTGAGGAATTGCCCCTGCACCCTGTGGTCTATTCGCTGGTAGGCTATGTTCTGCCCAAGCAAATTCCTGAGCAACTAAGTGATCATTTATGACGCATATCAAGCGTTCGGCTCTGTTGCCATTTCCAGCAGAGCGTCTGTATGACCTGGTGAACCGGGTCGAGCATTACCCCGAATTCCTCCCCTGGTGCAGCAAGGCGGAAGTTCTCAGCGAGAGTGACGAGCAGATGCGCGCCCGGCTGACCGTGGGCAAGGCGGGGATCCATCAGAGCTTCACCACCCGTAACGATCTGGTGCCGGGCAAGCGCATCGACATGCACCTGGAGGACGGTCCCTTCAGTGAGCTGCACGGGGTCTGGGAGTTCCAGGCGCTCAACGAGCAGGCCTGCAAGATCACCCTGGACCTGCAGTTCAACTACTCCGGCACGCTGGTAAAGGCGACGCTGGGCCCGCTGTTCAACCATGCCGCCAATACCATGGTAGAGGCGTTCTCCAAGCGGGCGCACGAACTCTATGGTTGATAAGGGCATCAGTGTCGAGGTGGCCTATGCGCTGCCGGACAAGCAGAAGGTGATACGGCTGACGGTTCCGGCGGGCACTACCATGCTGCAGGCGGCACAGCTGTCACGTATCGCCGAGCACTTTCCGGGGCTGGATGTGGAGCACAGTGCCATGGGCATCTTCGGCAAGGCGGTGGCGGCGCCGGCCGAGCGGGTGCTTGAGGATGGTGAGCGGGTGGAGATCTACCGACCGCTGATTGCCGACCCGAAGGAGGTGCGCAAGCAGCGCGCCGCGCGGGCCAGGGAAGGTCTCAAAAGCGAGTGAGCCGGGGAGCGGGGCGAGCCGCCGCTCCCGGGATATCATTCGCCGGTGCCGAGCGGGGCGCCGAGGTCGATCGGGTAGCTGCGGGCTGCCGGTTCGACGTCCTGTGTCGCGGAATCGGCGGTGTTGCCCATGATGGCCTCGTCGCGGCTGGTGCCGGGGACAAAGTCGCCGGCCAGACCGACCAGACGATCATTCTCGAACATCAGGCTGATACGTTCCTGCTCGCGCGGGTTATGCCCCGACTGCATGCTGTACAGGTAATCCCAGCGGTTCGGTTCGAAGGTGTCCTGGATGAGCGGGGTGCCCATGATGAAGCGCACCTGGCGGGTGGTCATGCCGGGGCGCAACTGGTCCACCATTTCCTGGGTAACGACGTTGCCCTGTTGAATGTCGATCTTGTACACGCCGGGGAATCCGCAACCGGAAAGGCTGGCGCTGGCGGCACAAAATACCAGGATACAAAGGGCACGGTTCAGACTATTTGGCATCGCGTGGTAACATCCACTATCGAAAGTTTGCTGAATGGCCCTGAATCATACCCGACAGATCCAGCGCTGCGAAGCATTGTGGAGAGAAACTGAACCATGGTTGAAAATCACGAACTGCGTAAGGCCGGCCTCAAGGTCACGCTGCCGCGAGTCAAGATTCTGCAGATGCTGGCCAATGACGATGACCGGCACATGAGTGCGGAGGATGTCTACAAGGCGCTGATGGAAGCGGGGGAGGACGTGGGTCTGGCAACCGTTTATCGGGTGCTGACCCAGTTTGAATCCGCAGGTCTGGTGGTGCGCCACAACTTCGATGGCGGACATGCCGTTTTCGAACTGGCCGATGGCGAGCACCACGATCACATGGTCTGTGTGGATACCGGCGAGGTGATCGAGTTCTTCGATCCCGAGATCGAGCGGCGCCAGGAACAGATCGTGCGCGAGCACGGCTACGAACTGGTCGACCACAATCTGGTGCTCTATGTGAAGAAACGGGATATCTGATCCCTTCCTGCCGATCGGTCGGGTCTGTCGTCAGGCCTGACCGGTTCTCGGAGCAGCCAGTTCGGCCGCTTCCTCTTCCTACCGCGCCAGCTGCCGGCGGGCGTGGGCCAGCGACTCCTCCGTCAGATCCACTCCGCCCAGCATGCGGGCCACTTCCTGAACCCTGTCCTCCCCCTCCAGCCTGTCTATGCAGGTGCGGGTCGAATCCCGTCGCTGCTCCTTGCGCACGAACAGGTGTTGATGCCCCTGGGCGGCGACCTGCGGCAGGTGGGTGACGGTCAGAACCTGGCCACGCTCGCCGAGATGACGGAGCAGTTTGCCGACGATCTCGGCAGTCGGGCCGCCAATGCCTACATCCACTTCATCGAACACCAGGGTCGGTACCCGGGAGGTCTGGGCGGTGATCACCTGGATGCCCAGGCTGATGCGTGACAGCTCGCCACCTGAGGCCACCTTGGCCAGCGGCTTGGCCGGCTGACCCGGGTTGGCGCTGACCAGAAATTCGACGTTCTCCAGTCCCTGCAGGGGGTACTGGGCGCTGGTGATCGGACGCAGTTCGACCTGTACCTGGCCGCCCGGCATGCCCAGCTGCTGGATCTCGCCGGTCACCGCCTTGGCCAGCTTCTGCGCGGCCTTATGGCGGATCGCGGACAGCTTCGCGGCCAATTGCTGATAGTGCTCGCGGTACGCGGCCAGCTCCTCGGTCAGGCGGTCCTTGTCCGCATCGCTCTGCTGGATGCCTTCCAGCTCTTCAATCAGGCGTTGCTGCAGGGCCGGCAGCTCCTGGGGCAGAATCCGATGCTTGCGCGCCAGGTCGTGGATCACGCCCAGACGCTCTTCAACCTGTTGCTGGCGCGCCGGGTCCGCCTCGAAATGATCGAGGTAGCGACTGAGTTCTCCGACGGCCTCCTCGATCTGGATCTGCGCGCCGGTGAGCAGGTCGTGGGCCTCGCCCAGGCTGCGGCCATGGTGATGCAGGCCGTTGAGGCGGTTGAGACAGGCGCTGAGCGCCTGCAGCACGCTGCCGTTATCGCTTTCACTGCAGATATTGATGATCTGCTGGCAGGACTGCATTATCTGCTCGGCGTTGGCCAGCTGGCGTTGTTCGCTTTCCAGCAGCTCCAGCTCGCCGTCCTGCAGGCTGAGATTATCCAGCTCCTCCAGCTGGTAACTGAGCAGTTGCTGGCGGGCATTCTGCTCCTCGCTGATGTTGCTGGCCTGTTCGAGGGCCTGTTCGGTCTGCCGGCAGCGCTGGGCAGCCAGCTGCACCTGCCGCGCCAGCTCGCTGGCGCCGGCATAGTCGTCCAGCAACCGGCGGTGGGTGTCGGTCTTGAGCAGGGACTGATGTTCATGCTGGCTGTGGATGTCGATGAGCATCTCGCCCAGCGCCTTGAGGTCCTGTTGCGGACAGGGGCTGCCGTTGATGTAGCCCCGGGAGCGGCCTTCGGCGGTGACTACTCGGCGCAGTATCACCTGATGCTCGTCACTGGCCAGGTCGCGCTGCTCGAGCCACTGTTGCGCTTCCGGAATGTCGCTGATGTCGAAGGTGGCGAGGATGTCTGCCTTGTCCGCACCGGGTCGCACCGCGCCACTGTCGGCGCGGTCGCCGAGGGTCAGGGCCAGGGCGTCCAGCATGATGGATTTGCCCGCACCGGTTTCGCCGGTGATCACGGTCATGCCGCGATCGAGCTCCAGTTCCAGATGATCGACGATTGCGTAGTTATTCACCGCCAGGTGCAGCAGCATGGAGTCATCTCCGCAGGCTTGTTGTTCTGGTTGTTTATACAGTAGTCGTGGTTTGTTGTTCAACCCCCTTGAACATCCCTCCGGCAGCCCCATATAGAGGTCATGCGCGTGGCCTGAGGGCCTCGTCACCCATTTGCTGACAGGAGGAGACATGGTGGACGAACAGAAACAGGAGCTGCAGGACGAGGAGATCGGAACCGAGCAGCAGGAAGCCGCGACTCCGGCCGGGGATGACCCCGCTGCCCGTATCGCCGAGCTCGAGGAGCAGCTGGCTGCCGCACAGGACCAGGCGCTGCGTGCCGTTGCCGACGCGCAGAACGCCCGCCGCCGGGCAGAGCAGGAAATCGCCAAGGCGCACAAGTTTGCCCTGGAGCGGTTTTCCATGGATCTGCTGGCGGTGGTTGACAGCCTGGAGCGCGGTCTGGAGCTGTCCAGTAACGAGGATCCCGCCATCCAGCCCATGCGTGAAGGCATGGAGCTGACCCTGAAACTGTTCACCGACACTCTGGCGCGGCATCAGGTGGTGGCTGTGAATCCGGAGGGTGAGCCCTTCAACCCCGAGCTGCATCAGGCGATGGCGATGGAGGCCAGCGACAAGGTCGAGCCCAATACCGTGCTCAAGGTGTTCCAGAAGGGTTACACCCTGAACGAGCGCTTGCTGCGTCCGGCCATGGTGGTCGTAAGCAAGGCCGGGTCTGGCCAGACTGGCGGAACAATTGACGAACAGGCGTGAAGTTGTACTTGAAATAGCATTTTCCGGCCTTATCTAGAGTTCAGAGCAGATTGAACAGCGCCGCCGGGTACGTGCGGCCAGCATATTCGGAGACATAAACACATGGGTAAGATCATCGGTATCGACCTGGGGACCACCAACTCCTGCGTCGCTGTCATGGAGAACGGTGCCGCCAAGGTCATCGAGAACGCCGAAGGCGGGCGCACCACTCCGTCCATCGTCGCCTACACCAACGACGGCGAGACCCTGGTCGGCCAGTCCGCCAAGCGTCAGTCGGTTACCAACCCGCACAACACCCTCTATGCGGTGAAGCGCCTGATCGGTCGCCGCTTCGATGAGGACGTGGTGCAGAAGGACATCAAACTGGTGCCCTACAAGATCGTCAAGGCCGACAACGGCGATGCCTGGGTCGAAGCCAAGGGCGAGAAGATGGCGCCGCCGCAGATTTCCGCGGAAGTGCTGAAAAAGATGAAGAAGACCGCCGAGGACTACCTGGGCGAGCCTGTGACCGAAGCGGTCATCACCGTTCCGGCCTACTTCAACGACAGCCAGCGCCAGGCGACCAAGGACGCCGGGCGTATCGCCGGTCTGGACGTCAAGCGCATCATCAACGAGCCCACAGCGGCGGCGCTGGCCTACGGCATGGACAAGGCCCGTGGTGACTCCACCGTGGTGGTCTACGACCTGGGTGGTGGTACCTTCGACGTGTCCATCATCGAGATCGCCGAAGTGGATGGCGAGCACCAATTCGAGGTGCTGGCGACCAACGGTGACACCTTCCTCGGTGGTGAAGACTTCGACATGCGTCTGATCGACTATCTGGCAGACGAGTTCAAGAAGGAAAACGGCGTTGATCTGCACAACGATCCGCTGGCGCTGCAGCGTCTGAAGGAAGCAGCCGAGAAAGCCAAGATCGAGCTGTCCTCCAGCCAGCAGACCGATGTCAACCTGCCGTACATCACTGCTGACGCCTCGGGTCCCAAGCACCTGCAGGTCAAGGTAACCCGGGCCAAGCTGGAGTCGCTGGTCGAGGATCTGGTCAAGCGCAGTATCGAACCCTGCCGCATCGCCATGCAGGATGCCGGTCTGGACGCCTCGGAAATCAACGAGGTGATCCTGGTCGGTGGTCAGACCCGCATGCCGCTGGTGCAGAAGACTGTTGCCGAATTCTTCGGCAAGGAGCCGCGCAAGGACGTCAACCCGGATGAAGCGGTAGCCGTTGGCGCTGCCATTCAGGGCGCGGTACTGGCCGGTGACGTGAAGGACGTGCTGCTGCTGGACGTGACTCCGCTGTCGCTGGGTATCGAGACCATGGGCGGTGTGATGACCACCCTGATCGAGAAGAACACCACCATTCCGACCAAGAAGTCGCAGGTGTTCTCCACCGCGGACGACAACCAGACAGCCGTGACCATTCATGTGCTGCAGGGTGAGCGCAAGCAGGCTGCGCAGAACAAGTCGCTGGGTCGCTTCGATCTGGCCGACATTCCGCCGGCGCCGCGCGGTGTGCCGCAGATCGAGGTCAGCTTCGACATCGATGCCAACGGTATCCTCAATGTGTCCGCCAAGGACAAGGCTACCGGCAAGCAGCAGTCGATCGTCATCAAGGCCAACTCCGGTCTGTCGGATGAAGAAATCGAGAAGATGGTGCGTGATGCCGAGGCCAACGCCGAGGAAGACCGCAAGTTCGAGGAGCTGGTGACCGTGCGCAACCAGGGCGATCAGCTGGTGCATGCCACCCGCAAGACCCTGTCCGAAGCCGGCGACAAGGCCACCGAGGAGCAGAAGGCCGCAATCGAGAAGGCGCTTGCCGATCTGGAAGAAGCGGTCAAGGGCGATGACAAGGCAGAGATCGAAGCCAAGATCAATGCGCTGTCCGAAGCCTCTGCCCCGGTTGTGCAGAAGATGTATGAAGAGCAGGCAGCCCAGGGCGATGCCCAGGCCAATGCCGGCGAGGGCAAGGCTGACGCAGATGATGTGGTCGATGCCGAGTTCGAAGAAGTCAAGGACAACAAGTAGTCCTTGGGTGTTCCGGGCCTGCCTCAGGGCGGGCCCGTGCACAGCGCGGCAGGGCAACGCGGGAGCTTATCCCGCGTTGCTGTTTGTGCCGTAGGATATTCCAAAGGAAACAGGACATATGGCCAAGCGTGACTATTACGAAGTGCTGGGCGTGGAGCGCGGCGCCAGTGAAGCCGAGCTGAAAAAAGCCTATCGCCGGTTGGCAATGAAATATCACCCGGATCGCAATCCGGATGACAAGGAAGCGGAAGAGAAATTCAAGGAAGCCAACGAGGCTTACGAGATTCTGACCGACGCCAATAAGCGGGCGGCCTACGACCAGTACGGTCATGCCGGCGTGGATCCGAACATGGGCGCCGGTGCCGGCGGTTTCGGTGGTGGCAATTTCTCCGATATCTTCGGCGACGTGTTCGGCGATATCTTCGGGGGTGGCGGTCGCGGCCGTTCCTCGGTGCAGCGCGGCAGCGATCTGCGCTATACCCTTGAGCTGGACCTGGAAGAGGCTGTGCGCGGTACCACCGTGACCATCAAGGTGCCGACCCTGGTGGGCTGCAAGACCTGTGACGGCAGCGGTGCCAAGAAGGGCACCAAGCCGACCACCTGTACCACCTGTGGCGGTCATGGTCAGGTGCGCATGCAGCAGGGCTTCTTCGCTGTGCAGCAGACCTGTCCGCGGTGTCATGGTACCGGGCAGATGATCAGTGACCCCTGCCGCGACTGCCATGGCCAGGGCCGTGTGGAAGAAACCAAGACCCTGTCGGTCAAGGTGCCGCCGGGCGTGGATAACGGCGATCGCATCCGTCTGGCCGGGGAGGGCGAGGCCGGGGTCAATGGTGGGCCCACCGGCGACCTCTATGTGGTGGTGTCGGTGCGAGAACACCGGATCTTCCAGCGCGATGGCAAGAATCTCTATTGCGAGGTGCCGATCAACTTTGTCGAAGCGGCACTGGGTGGCGAGCTTGAGGTGCCGACTCTGGACGGCCGGGTCAAGCTGAAGATTCCCGAGGGAACCCAGACCGGCAAGCTGTTCCGTCTGCGTGGCAAGGGCGTGGTGCCGGTGCGTGGTGGTGCCCCCGGCGACTTGCTGTGCCGAGTGGTACTGGAAACCCCGGTTAATCTGACCAAGCGGCAGCGCGAGTTGCTCAGCGAATTGCGTGATACCCTGCAGGCTGAGGGCAGCAATCAGACGCCGCGAGCCAAGAGCTGGTTTGAGGGCGTGAAAAATTTCTTTGAAGACATGAAGTTCTGACCGGGGAAAGCATGAGAAGAATAGCGGTAATCGGCGCAGCCGGGCGCATGGGCAAGACCTTGATCGAGGCCATAGGCCAGGCTGAGGGGGCGCGACTGACTGCCGCCATCGAGCGGCCGGAGAGCAGCCTGATCGGCGCTGATGCCGGCGAGCTGGCCGGTGTCGGTCGGCTGGGCGTGGCCGTCGTCGGGGATCTGACCCAGGTGCTCGACGATTTTGATGTGCTGATCGATTTCACCCATCCGACCAGTACCCTGGTCAACCTGGAAATCTGCAGCGCCGCGGGCAAGGCGATGGTCATCGGTACCACCGGCTTTTCCGAGGAGGAAAAGCAGTTGATCAGCCGGGCGGCCGAGCAGGTCCCGGTGGTCTTTGCGCCCAACTTCAGCGTCGGCGTCAACCTTACCCTCAAGCTGCTGGACATGGCGGCCCGGGTCATGGGCGATGAGGCGGATATCGAGATCATCGAAGCGCACCATAGGCACAAGGTAGACGCTCCCTCCGGTACTGCGCTGCGCATGGGTGAGGTAGTGGCTCAGGCGCTGGGGCGAGACCTGCAGAAGGTCGCGGTGTACGGCCGCGAAGGCCAGACCGGCGCCCGTGATCGGCAGACCATCGGTTTCGCCACTGTGCGCGCCGGGGATGTGGTGGGTGATCACACCGTGCTGTTTGCCACCGAGGGTGAGCGGGTGGAGATCACCCACAAGGCCTCCAGTCGCATGACCTTTGCAAGGGGCGCGGTGCGTTCGGCCATCTGGCTGGCTGCCCATGATAGGGGGCTGTTCGACATGCAGGATGTACTCTCGCTGCGTGATTGAGACTTGCGGTACAAAAAGAGCCCGGTCAGATGTTCTGACCGGGCTCTTTTTGTTACTGAATGCTGCTCAGCTCTGACGCAGCTGATCGCGGGCCATCTGATCCAGTGTCTTGGTGTTGCGCAGCAGATAGAAGGCTGCAATGGTGGGCACCCAGTTGTCGTGGTGGTTGATCAGTCGCGGCTGGATGAAGCCGTACTGCTTTTCCAGATCCTGCAGCGTCGGGTCCAGATCCGGCAGCAGCTCCCGGAGGGTTGCGGCTCGCGCGGTAATGCGTGCATCTATGGTGTTGAAGATGCCTTCACTGGTCTCCATGAAATACACGCCGATCGAGCTGAACATGTTGTTCTGGTACAAAAGCAGGATCTGATTGGTCTCCAGGCTCTGCTGGTGCAGCGCGAGCAGACGCTCATCGCCTCCTGCAGCGGCGCTCGCGTAGCGTGCCGCAATAGCCTTGTCCATCTCTGCATGGGCCATCATGGTGCGGTTGACGGTGGCCAGATGATAGTGCGCTTCGTCCTCGCTCTGGTTCTCGATCTCGCGGATCAGGCTGACGAACTGGTTATAGGGCGCGCGTACATCGCTGGGGTTGTCCAGCTGACGCAGCAGTTTCTCCATATTGAGCAGGGCTTCGTTGTAGGCTTCCCGGTTGCCCGGTTCGCGTACCCGCTCGTAGAGGTTGTTGTCGATCAGCAGATAGGTGGCCGCGCGGTAGCCTTCACTGCGCAGCTCGTGAAGACTCTGAGCCAGCTGTGCATCGGCCTGGGCCTGGGCAGCAAGTCCGAGGAACAGCAGGAACAATACATACTTCAGATAGGTTTTCATGGTTGAAGTCCCTGTTCTGGTTGTTGAGCCTTGTGCCGAGCCGCCCGGCCAGCAACGGGGTGCTGGTGCGCCTGCACAGGTTCGTGATCCAGATGCAGTTTTAACACGTCCGCCGGGATTATGAAACAGAACGGCAGAACGTCTTGGTCGTGTGGATGTAAGGGGATAACCGGTGTGGATATTTATTGGTCAAGCCGGTAAAATATCGGGCTAATCTGTCTATCTCAGCGCGTATCTGACAATGCCTTTGCAGTGGGGTGAAGTGGAAATCACATCATTCCCGCTTTTGTGCAGCCCGCGTTCGGCAAAAACGTGTCAGTCTTTCGGAGGTTTTCTTGTCCAAGCCCGCCATTCTTGCTCTCGCCGACGGCAGCATCTTCCGTGGTGAAGCCATCGGCGCCGACGGCCACAGCGTCGGCGAGGTCGTATTCAATACGGCCATGACCGGATACCAGGAGATCCTCACCGATCCATCATACGCGCGTCAAATTGTCACGCTGACCTACCCGCATATCGGCAATACCGGTACCACCCCGCTGGATGCCGAATCCGACCGTGTCTGGGCTGCCGGTCTGATCATCCGGGATCTGCCGCTGATCGCCAGCAACTGGCGTAGCCGTCAGCCGCTGGGCGAGTACCTGAAGGAGAACGGTACCGTCGCCATTGCCGGTGTCGATACTCGTCGCCTGACCCGCATTCTGCGGGAAAAGGGGGCGCAGAATGGCTGCATCATGGCAGGTGCGGATGCAACCGAAGAGAAGGCGCTGGAGCTGGCCAGGGGGTTTGCCGGCATCAAGGGTATGGATCTGGCCAGGGAAGTCACTACCACCAGCGTCTACGAGTGGCGGCAGAGCGCCTGGGATCTGGCTACCGACAGCTACCCCGAGATAGACGCAGCGCAGCTGCCCTACCATGTGGTGGTCTATGATTACGGCGTCAAGCACAACATTCTGCGCATGCTGGTAGCGCGCGGTTGCCGCCTGACCGTGGTGCCCGCCCAGACGTCCGCTGCCGATGTGCTGGCGCTCAATCCCGATGGCGTACTGCTGTCCAATGGCCCGGGAGACCCGGAGCCCTGCGACTACGCCATCCGCGCCATCCGCGAGCTGCTGGAGACCGATACCCCGATCCTGGGCATCTGTCTGGGTCACCAGCTGCTGGCCCTGGCCTCGGGCGCGCGCACGGTCAAGATGCCCAGCGGGCACCACGGTGCCAACCACCCGGTACAGAATCTGAAGACCGGTGAGGTCATGATCACCAGCCAGAACCACGGGTTCGCAGTGGACGAGAGCGCCCTGCCGGCCAACGTGCGGGCAACCTACAAATCACTGTTTGACGGCACCCTGCAGGGGATCGAGCGCACCGACAAGGAAGCCTTCAGCTTCCAGGGTCACCCCGAGGCCAGCCCCGGCCCGGGTGACGTGGCTCCGCTGTTCGAGCGTTTCATTGCAGCCATGGCCAAGCGCGCCTGAGTCGCCGGCACACCCAAGGATTAATAGCACACATGCCAAAACGTACTGACATCAAGAGTATTCTGATCCTCGGCGCCGGGCCCATCGTCATCGGCCAGGCCTGCGAGTTCGACTATTCCGGCGCCCAGGCCTGCAAGGCGCTGCGCGAAGAGGGTTTCCGGGTCATCCTGGTGAACTCCAACCCGGCCACCATCATGACCGACCCGGCCATGGCCGACGCCACCTATATCGAGCCGATCAAGTGGCAGACCGTGGCGCGGATCATCGAGAAGGAGCGCCCCGACGCCCTGCTGCCGACCATGGGCGGCCAGACCGCACTGAACTGCGCGCTGGATCTGGAAAAGCACGGCGTGCTGGAAAAGTTCGGCGTCGAGATGATCGGAGCCAATGCCGACACCATCGACAAGGCCGAGGACCGTTCGCGCTTCGACCAGGCCATGCGTGCCATCGGTCTGGAATGCCCGCGCTCGGGTATCGCCCACAACATGGACGAAGCCTACGGCGTGCTGGACAAGGTCGGCTTCCCCTGCATCATCCGTCCCTCCTTCACCATGGGCGGCACTGGCGGCGGTATCGCCTACAACCGTGAAGAATTCGAGGAAATCTGCACCCGCGGTCTGGATCTGTCGCCGACCAAGGAGCTGCTGATCGACGAGTCGCTGATCGGCTGGAAGGAATACGAGATGGAGGTGGTCCGCGACAAGAAGGACAACTGCATCATCGTCTGCTCCATTGAAAACTTCGACCCGATGGGCGTGCATACCGGTGACTCCATCACCGTGGCTCCGGCCCAGACCCTGACCGACAAGGAATACCAGATCATGCGCAACGCCTCCCTGGCGGTGCTGCGCGAAATCGGTGTGGAAACCGGTGGTTCCAACGTCCAGTTCGGCATCAACCCGGTCGACGGTCGCATGGTGGTCATCGAGATGAACCCGCGCGTGTCGCGCTCCTCGGCGCTGGCCTCCAAGGCCACCGGCTTCCCGATTGCCAAGATCGCTGCCAAGCTGGCCGTGGGTTACACTCTGGACGAGCTGAGCAACGACATCACCGGCGGCCGTACTCCGGCCTCGTTCGAGCCGTCGATCGACTACGTGGTAACCAAGGTACCGCGTTTTGCCTTCGAGAAATTCCCCAATGCCGACGCCCGCCTGACCACCCAGATGAAGTCCGTTGGCGAGGTCATGGCCATCGGCCGTACCTTCCAGGAGTCCATGCAGAAGGCCCTGCGCGGTCTGGAAGTGGGTTCCTGCGGCTTCGATCCGCAGCTGGATCTGGGCGCAGCCGACGCCGCGACCATCCTGACCCGCGAGCTGACCGTGCCGGGTGCCGAGCGTATCTGGTACATCGGTGATGCCTTCCGTGCCGGCATGAGTGTCGAGCGCATCTTCGAGCTGACCAAGATCGATCCCTGGTTCCTGGTGCAGATCGAGGATCTCATCAAGGAAGAGCAGCACCTGAGCCAGCTGGGGCTGGCCGACGTGGATCGCGACCTGATGTTCCGCCTCAAGCGCAAGGGCTTCTCCGACACCCGTCTGGCACAGCTGCTGGGCGTGAGCGAGAAGAACCTGCGTTCGCAGCGCCACAAGCTGGGTGTGTTCCCGACCTACAAGCGGGTGGATACCTGTGCCGCCGAGTTCGCCACCGATACCGCCTACATGTACTCCACCTATGAGGAAGAGTGCGAGGCCGATCCGACCAGCCGTGACAAGATCATGGTACTCGGCGGCGGCCCGAACCGTATCGGCCAGGGTATCGAGTTCGACTACTGCTGCGTGCACGCGGCGCTGGCCATGCGCGAAGACGGTTACGAGACCATCATGGTCAACTGCAACCCGGAAACCGTTTCCACCGACTATGACACCTCCGATCGTCTGTACTTCGAGCCGGTGACCCTGGAGGACGTGCTGGAGATCGTGCGGGTCGAGCAGCCCAAGGGCGTGATCGTGCAGTACGGCGGTCAGACCCCGCTGAAGCTGGCCCGCGCCCTGGAAGAGGCCGGCGTGCCGATCATCGGCACCAGCCCCGAGGCCATCGACCGTGCCGAGGACCGTGAGCGCTTCCAGCAGATGGTCGAGCGTCTGAAACTGCGTCAGCCGCCGAACGCTACCGTGCGCAGCGAAGACGAGGCCATCAGCGCCGCAGCGAAGATCGGCTACCCGCTGGTGGTGCGTCCTTCCTATGTGCTGGGTGGTCGCGCGATGGAAATCGTCTACCAGGAAGAGGAGCTCAAGCGCTACCTGCGTGATGCGGTGAAAGTGTCCAACGACAGCCCGGTGCTGCTGGATCACTTCCTCAACTGCGCCATCGAGATCGATGTGGATGCGGTGTCCGACGGTACCGATGTGGTCATCGGCGCCATCATGCAGCATATCGAACAGGCTGGCGTGCACTCCGGCGACTCCGCCTGTTCGCTGCCGCCGTATTCGCTGTCCCCAGAGATCCAGGACCAGATGCGCGATCAGGTTAAGCGCATGGCGCTGGAACTGGGCGTGGTCGGTCTGATGAACGTGCAGCTGGCACTGCAGGGTGACACCATCTACGTCATCGAGGTGAATCCACGCGCCTCGCGTACCGTGCCCTTCGTGTCCAAGTGCATCGGCCAGTCCCTGGCGCAGATCGCTGCCCGCGTCATGGCTGGCAAGACCCTCAAGGAGCTGGGCTTCACCCAGGAGATCATCCCGAACTTCTACAGCGTCAAGGAAGCGGTGTTCCCCTTCGCCAAGTTCCCGGGTGTCGACCCGATTCTCGGGCCGGAAATGAAGTCCACCGGTGAGGTCATGGGTATCGGCGACTGCTTTGCCGAGGCCTTTGCCAAGTCCCAGCTTGGCGCCAGCGAAGTGCTGCCGACCTCAGGCACCGTGTTCATCAGCGTGCGCGAGGATGATAAGCCCTTCGTCGCCGACATGGCCCGCGAGCTGGTTGATCTGGGCTTCGAGATCGTCGCCACCGCCGGAACTGCCCAGGTCATCGAGGCCGCCGGTCTGCCGGTACGTCGGGTGAACAAGGTCACCGAAGGTCGTCCGCATATCGTCGACATGATCAAGAACGACGAAATCCGTCTGGTGATCAACACCACCGAAGGTCGTCAGTCGATCGCGGACTCCTATTCCATTCGCCGCAATGCGCTGCAGCACAAGGTGTACTCCACCACGACCCTGGCCGGTGGTCAGGCTGTCTGCATGGCACTGAAATTCGGACCCGAGCGGGCGGTGCGCCGTCTGCAGGATCTGCACGAGAGATTGTAAGCATGAAGTATCCCATGACCATTCAGGGCGCCCGCGCCCTCGAGGAAGAGCTCAAGCACCTCAAGACGGTGATGCGTCCGCAGATCACCGCCGCCATTGCCGAGGCGCGAGAGCTGGGAGACCTGAAGGAGAACGCCGAGTATCATGCCGCCCGCGAGCAGCAGGGCATGGTGGAAGCACGCATCAGTGATATCGAGGGTCGTCTGTCGGCGGCCCAGGTGATCGATGTGACCACCATTCCTTATACCGGCAAGGTCATCTTCGGCACCACGGTCACCATCGCCAACGTCGAAACCGATGAGGAAGTGACCTATCGGATCGTCGGCGAGGACGAGGCCGAGATCAAGGAAGGCAAGATCTCGGTCACCTCGCCCATTGCCCGGGCGATGATCGGCAAGGAAGAGGGTGAGATCGTGGTGGTCCGTACCCCCAGTGGTGTCGTGGAGTACGAAATCGTCGAGGTCCAGCATCTGTGATGCCGGACGCTGCCTTGCCGGCCATGCGCAGTGGCAGGGTGGCCTGGCAACTGGCCCAGACCCTGTGGGTAGGCGGTGTCTGGATGCTGCATTTCGTTCTGCTGCCGGCGCTGGAGAAGTTCGGTCTGGCGCCGCTGCTGGTGCAGGAGATCGCCGGCTTCATGCGTCCGCTGGTGGTCGGCTTTGCCGTCGCCTGTGTGCTGCTGCAGTGTCTGCTGGCCTGGGTGGTGTTGCGCCGCCCGGTATGGCGGGATCTGCGCGGGCAGATGCTGTTGCTGGTGCTGGTCGCGGCGGCTGGCTTCTTTCTGGTGGTGCCGCTGCCGCGGGGTGATTACTGGCAGCTGTTCAGCTATCTGGTCATTGCCTTTGCCGGGCTGGTGCTGATCCTTCAGCCCCGGCCGGACGAGGAAGTGCCGCGCCGGGGCGAGGCTGCTCAGAAGTCCTTGTAGCGCACCAGATTGGACAGGTTGGGGTTGGGGGTCTTGCTGCGGCGCAGCAGTATCACCATCTTGCCGATGACCTGTACCAGCTCGGCACCGGTAGCCTGGCATATCTCGCTGACCAGCAGCTGCTTGGTCTCGCGATCGCCGACCGTGACCCGGATCTTGATCAGTTCGTGATCGTTCAGAGCACGGTCCAGCTCAGCCAGAACGCCCTCGGTGGTACCCTGTTCACTGACAATGACCACCGGTTTGAGGTGGTGACCGATGCGTTTGTAGGCCTTCTTCTGTTCAGAGCTGAGCGCCATAATAATCCGTATGATTCCCGTTTGATGAGTGTCTGTTGTCAAAGGGCTTAGTATAACCGGCGGCGCTGGACGCTGCATGAGGTATTCCGTGGCAAGATCAAAGACCAGCAAGGGTTGGCTGAAGGAACATTTTGACGATCCCTATGTGAAGAAGGCCCAGAAGGACGGCTATCGCTCCCGTGCCAGCTACAAGCTGCTGGAAATCCAGGAGAAGGACCGCCTGCTGCGTCCCGGCATGACCGTGGTGGATCTGGGCGCCGCCCCCGGAGGCTGGTGCCAGGTGGCCAGTCGCCTGATCGGCGAGAGGGGCCGTATCATCGCGTCCGACATACTGCCGATGGACGGCATCGCCGATGTCACCTTCATCCAGGGCGATTTCACCGAGGACGAGGTGTTCGAGCAGATCCTTGCCGCGATCGGCGGTCAGCCGGTTGACCTTGTTATTTCCGATATGGCCCCCAACATGAGTGGTACACCGGCTGTGGATCAGCCGCGTGCCATGTATCTGTGCGAGCTGGCGCTGGACATGGCGGCCAGGGTGTTGCGCCCGGGTGGCGACTTCTTGATCAAGGTCTTCCACGGTGAAGGCTTCGATGATTACTACCGGGATTTGCGCACACGCTTCGACAAGGTGCTTACCCGCAAACCGGGCGCGTCCCGGGACCGGTCGCGGGAAACCTACCTGCTGGGGCGCGGCTTCAAGGGCGAATGACTCTCAGGATGACACAGGGCGTTACACTGCTGAAACTGCCGCCATGGTGGAATCTGGTGTAATGTAAACAGGTCGGATAAACAGACGAAATACAGCCATGCCCCGACCATCATGCGGGGCAAGAGGATAGCGATTTGAACGACATGGCGAAAAACCTCATCCTGTGGTTGATCATTGCCGCGGTGCTGGTGACCGTGATGAACAACTTCAGCACCACCGCCGAGCCCCGCACGATGAACTACACCGAGTTCCTCGAGCTGGTGAACGATCGCCAGGTCGAGCGGGTGACCGTCGACGGTTTCGTGATCACCGGCAAGCGCCGTGACGGGGAGACCTTCAAGACCGTCCGGCCGGCCATTCAGGACAACGGCCTGATCGGCGATCTGCTGGACAACAACGTGGTCATCGAGGGCAAGCAGCCCGAGCGTCAGAGCATCTGGACCCAGCTGCTGATTGCGAGCTTCCCGATCCTGATCATTATCGCCATCTTCATGTTCTTCATGCGCCAGATGCAGGGCGGGGCGGGTGGTCGTGGTGGGCCGATGAGCTTTGGCAAGAGCAAGGCGCGGATGCTGTCCGAGGATCAGGTCAAGACCACCTTTGCTGATGTCGCCGGCTGCGACGAGGCCAAGGAAGAAGTGGCCGAGCTGGTGGAGTTCCTGCGTGACCCGGGCAAGTTCCAGCGCCTGGGTGGTCACATACCCCGTGGCGTATTGATGGTCGGTCAGCCAGGTACCGGCAAGACCCTGCTGGCCAAGGCGGTTGCCGGCGAAGCCAAGGTACCCTTCTTCACCATTTCCGGTTCTGACTTCGTCGAAATGTTCGTCGGTGTCGGCGCCAGTCGTGTGCGTGACATGTTCGAACAGGCCAAGAAGCATGCGCCCTGTATCATCTTCATCGATGAGATCGATGCCGTGGGCCGCCATCGTGGCGCCGGTCTGGGCGGGGGTCACGATGAGCGCGAGCAGACCTTGAACCAGTTGCTGGTGGAAATGGACGGATTCGAGGCCAACGACGGCATCATCGTCATCGCCGCCACCAACCGCCCTGATGTGCTGGACCCGGCGCTGCTGCGCCCCGGTCGTTTCGACCGCCAGGTGGTGGTGGGGCTGCCGGATATTCGTGGCCGCGAACAGATCCTCAAGGTGCACATGCGCAAGGTCCCGCTGGGTGACGATGTGGTGCCCTCCGCGATTGCCCGTGGTACACCGGGTTTCTCCGGCGCCGATCTGGCCAATCTGGTCAACGAGGCGTCCCTGTTTGCCGCCCGCGCCAACAAGCGGGTGGTGGAAATGGCCGAATTCGAGCTGGCCAAGGACAAGATCATGATGGGTGCCGAGCGCAAATCCATGGTCATGTCGGAGAAGGAAAAGCTCAATACCGCCTACCACGAGGCCGGTCACGCCATTGTCGGTCGTCTGGTGCCCGAGCACGATCCGGTCTACAAGGTGTCCATTATTCCCCGTGGCCGCGCCCTGGGTGTGACCATGTTCCTGCCGGAGGAAGACCGTTACAGTCTGTCCAAGCGCGCATTGATGAGTCAGATCTGTTCGCTGTTCGGCGGTCGTATCGCCGAGGAAATGACCCTGGGTTTCGACGGCGTCACCACCGGCGCCTCCAACGACATCATGCGCGCCACCCAGCTGGCCCGCAACATGGTCACCAAGTGGGGACTGTCGGAGAAGCTCGGTCCGCTGATGTACGCCGAGGAGGAGGGTGAGGTGTTCCTCGGGCGCAGTCAGGGCGCCCAGGCGACCAATGTCTCCGCCGAGACGGCACGCATGATCGATGAGGAAGTGCGTCGCATCATCGATGATTGCTACAGCACCGCCAAGCGCCTGCTTGAAGAAAATCGTGACAAGCTCGATGCCATGGCCCAGGCCCTGATGAAATACGAGACCATCGATCTGGAGCAGATCAACGACATCATGGCCGGCAAGCCGGTGCGTGATCCCAAGGGCTGGAGCGACGATGACCGTCGTGGTCCCGGGGCGGCGGCACCGACCACGGATGACAATCTCGACGCCAAAGATGAGCCCCGTGATGACGGGCTTATCGGTGGTCCGGCCGGCGAACACTGAGACAGGCATGAGCGAAACACGCAATAACTCCCGGTTGTCCTGCGGCGACCGGGAGCTCGACCTTTCCCGTACCCATGTCATGGGTATTCTCAACATGACCCCCGACTCCTTCTCCGACGGTGGCCGCTACAACCGCATGGACGCCGCGCTGCAGCGGGTGGAGCAGATGCTGGCTGCCGGTGCCACGCTGATCGATGTGGGCGGCGAGTCCACCCGTCCCGGCGCTGCCCTGGTCGGCGTGCAGGAGGAGGTGGATCGGGTGGTGCCCATGGTGGAGGCCATCCGCGCCCGCTTTGACACCGTGGTATCGGTGGACACCAGTACGCCCGAGGTCATTCGCGGCTCGGCGGCGGTGGGTGCCGGTCTGATCAACGATATCCGGGCTTTGCAGCGCCCTGGTGCGATGGATGCAGCGGTGGATACCGGCCTGGCGGTGTGTCTGATGCACATGCAGGGCGAGCCGCAGACCATGCAGCAGGCGCCGGAGTATGCCT
This sequence comes from Halopseudomonas sp. Lyrl_26, assembly GCF_051948695.1. NCBI lineage: Bacteria > Pseudomonadati > Pseudomonadota > Gammaproteobacteria > Pseudomonadales > Pseudomonadaceae > Halopseudomonas > Halopseudomonas sp. Lyrl_26. The sequence goes on along the minus strand of NZ_JAYJLH010000008.1, from coordinate 48,756 downwards.
CGGTGCTGGAGGCAGTGAACTCCTTCCTCGAACAGCGTGTCCAAGCCTGCCTCGACGCGGGGATCCCCCGTGATCGCCTGGTACTGGATCCCGGATTCGGTTTCGGCAAGACACTGCAGCACAATCTCGAACTGTTCGATGCCATGCCGCAGGTTCGCCCGCTGGACCTGCCCCTGCTGGTCGGCGTGTCGCGCAAGAGCATGATAGGGCAGGCACTGGATCGCCCGGTTGATCAGCGCCTGGCCGGCGGGCTGGCGTTGGCGACGTTGGCGGTGGTCAAGGGAGCGCGTATTATCCGCGTCCATGACGTCGCGGAAACGGTCGACGCGGTACGCATGACTGAGGCGGTGCTGGCAGCCGGACGGAGCTGAGTCGGGTATCGGGCACCCACACGCTATTCTGAGCAGGATACTCAACAATGGAAAAACGCTACTTCGGCACCGATGGCATCCGCGGGCTGGTCGGAACCCACCCCATCACCCCCGAGTTCATGCTCAAGCTGGGCTGGGCGGCTGGCACCGCCTTCCGCAACAATGGCCACTGTCGCGTGGTGATCGGGAAGGACACCCGCATTTCCGGCTACATGTTCGAATCTGCCCTCGAGGCCGGCCTGTCTGCCGCCGGGGCCCAGGTGCAGCTGCTCGGTCCCATGCCTACCCCGGCCATCGCCTATCTCACCCGCACCTTCCAGGCCGATGCCGGCATCGTCATCAGCGCGTCGCACAATCCCTATTACGATAACGGCATCAAGTTCTTCTCCGCCGAGGGTACCAAGTTGCCCGATCAGCTCGAGTTCGAGATCGAGCGGCTGGTTGATGCGCCCATGCAGGTGGTCGAGGCCAGCCAGCTGGGCAAGGTGGCGCGTCAGGAGGATGCCTCGGGGCGTTACATCGAGTTCTGCAAGAGCAGTGTGCCGACCAGTACCAGCTTCAAGGGGCTGAAGATCGTCCTGGACTGCGCCCACGGTGCCACCTACAAGGTGGCGCCGGCGGTGTTCCGGGAGCTGGGCGCCAGTGTCAGCGTGATCGGAGCCACCCCCGATGGACTGAACATCAATGACGGCGTCGGCTCGACTCATCTTGCCGCGCTCAGCCGGGCGGTGGTGGAGCAGGGCGCCGATCTGGGTATCGCCTTTGATGGTGACGGCGACCGGGTCATGATGGTCGATGCCGCCGGCAATGAGGTGGATGGCGATCAGCTGCTCTACATCATGACCCTGGATCTGTACGAGCGCGGCGTGCTCGAAGGCGGCGTCGCCGGCACCCTGATGACCAATCTGGGTCTGGAGCTGGCCCTGCGCGAGCGGGACATTCCCTTCGTGCGGGCCAAGGTCGGCGACCGTTATGTGATGGCCGAACTCTACCAGCGTGGCTGGTATCTGGGCGGGGAGTCCTCGGGGCACCTGGTGTGCCTGAAGCACACCACTACCGGTGACGGCATCATCGCCGCACTGCAGGTGCTGCGCGCCCTGCGCATGTCCGGCAAGAGCCTGGCCGAGGCCTGCAGCGGCATGAACAAGTGCCCGCAGAAGCTCATCAATGTGCGCTACCAGAGCAATGGCGGCTCGCCGCTGGATGCGCCAGAGCTGCGGGAAGCCGTCGCGGCTACCGAGGCGCGACTGGCAGACACCGGGCGGGTATTGCTGCGTCTGTCGGGCACCGAGCCGGTGATCCGGGTCATGGTCGAGGGGCAGAATGCCGCCCAGGTGAACCAGGAAGCCGAAGCGCTGGCGGCTGTGGTCAGGAAAATGTTCGCCGCAGACTGAAATCGCGGTTGTCTACGGGTGGCATTCTGGTTAACATTGGCGCCCGCTTGAGCAGAGAGGTTAGGCATGCGTCGTCCGCTGGTCGCCGGAAACTGGAAAATGCACGGTACCCGGCACTCCGTAGCTGAGTTGCTTGCGGGGCTCAACGCCCAGCAGTGGCCCGAGCAGGTCGACCTGCTGATTGCCCCGCCGGCGCTGTTCATTCAGCAATGCCGTGAAGCACTGGGCAGTTCGCCGCTGCAGCTGGCTGGTCAGGATTGTGCCTGGCAGGCCGAGCAGGGCGCGCTGACCGGTGAGATTTCTCCGGCGCAGCTGCGTGATGCTGGTTGCCAGTATGTGCTGGTCGGCCATTCCGAGCGCCGCAGCCTGCTGGGAGAGAGCGACGAGCTGGTCTGTCGCAAGTTTGCCGCCGCGCTGGCCTCCGGGCTGCGACCGATACTCTGTGTCGGCGAGACCCGCGAGCAGCGGGATACCGACGAGACGGCGGATGTGGTCGGGCGGCAGCTGCAGGTGGTGTTGGACCGCTTCGGTGTCGGTGGCCTGGCCCAGGGTGTGATTGCCTACGAGCCGGTCTGGGCGATAGGTACGGGTCTGACCGCCAGTCCGGAGCAGGCGCAGGAAGTGCATGCGATGATTCGCGCACGCCTGGCGCTGCTGGATGACGAGCAGGCTCAGCAGGTACAGATTGTCTATGGCGGCAGTGTCAAGGCGGATAATGCCCAGGCCTTGTTCAGCATGCCGGATATCGACGGAGGGCTCGTGGGTGGAGCCTCTCTCAATGCAGATGAATTTGGCGCGATAGCACGTGCCGCGGGACAAGTTTAATGATTGAAACCCTTGTTGTGATCGTACATCTTCTGGTTGCCATCGCCCTGGTCGGCTTGATTCTGATCCAGCAGGGCAAGGGCGCGGAGACCGGTGCATCCTTTGGCGCTGGTGCTTCCGGTACGGTTTTCGGCAGCCAGGGTTCGGCGACTTTTCTGAGCCGCTTGACAGCTGCGCTGGCCACTGTATTCTTTCTGACCTCGCTGGGTCTGGCCTATTACGCCAGCCACAAGGCGGGCGAGATCCGTGATGCGGGTTTGCCGGTACCGGCGCTGCAGAGTCAGCCGGTCGCGCCGATCAGCGAAGATGTACCTGTTCTCGAAGAGCAGGCTCCTCAGGCTCCCGTCCAGGACGATGTTCCGGTACTGGACTGAGCCAACAGTTTTGCGGAAGTGGTGGAATTGGTAGACACGCTATCTTGAGGGGGTAGTGCCTTAGGGTGTATGGGTTCGAGTCCCATCTTCCGCACCAATCAGACAGGGCCTGCAGCAACGCAGGCCCTGTTCTTTTCCGGCAGAAGGGCGTCCGGTTGTCATATGCAGCCGTCGGGCGTATAATTTCTGCCTCGGATTCGCCGCGGGGTGGAGCAGTCTGGTAGCTCGTCGGGCTCATAACCCGAAGGTCGTAGGTTCAAATCCTGCCCCCGCAACCAGTTAAAGCCCCTTCAGAGGGGCTTTTTGTTAACTCCGGATTTCATCCCTGGATGAAGTGGCCGGAACCAGGATGGGCTTTCAGGCCCATTTTTTATTCGTGAAGAAAGGCGGTTGAATTTGTCCGGCAAGCTTACCGAGTTGGAGAACATGCTGATCCCGGTGGTCGAGGCTCTGGGCTATCGTTGCTGGGGGATCGAATTTCTCTCGCAGGGGCGTCACAGCCTGCTGCGGGTATATATTGATCACCCTGACGGTGTCAGTGTGGAAGCCTGCGCGACCGTGAGTCGCCAGGCCAGCGCGGTGCTGGACGTGGAAGATCCCATCAGTGGCGACTATACCCTGGAGGTATCCTCTCCCGGGATGGACCGCCCGCTGTTCACCCTGGAGCAGTATGCTGCCTATGCAGGCGAACAGGCGAAGATCCGCTTGCGGGTGCCCTATGACGGGCGCCGCAATTTTCAGGGTGTCATCCGCGGGGTGGAAGGCGATGATGTGGTTCTTCAGGTAGAAGATCATGAATACCTGTTGCCCCTGGACAGTATTGACAAGGGCCATATCGTTCCGCGGTTTTGAGCATATTTCGGGCTCCAGTGGCCCCAATGGATGGCGTTAGGCGAGGCATACGATGAGCAAAGAAGTGCTACTGGTTGTGGAATCCGTTTCCAATGAGAAGGGCGTGCCGCCCGGAGTCATATTCGAGGCTCTGGAGCTGGCATTGGCCACGGCTACGAAGAAGCGCTACGAAGAGGAAGTGGATATCCGCGTAGCGATCAATCGGCAGACCGGCAACCATGATACCTACCGCCGCTGGACCGTGGTCGCTGACGAGGACTTCGAAGAGCCCGGCATGCAGCTGACCCTGGATCAGGCCCAGGAGCGCGACCCGGCCCTGCAGATCGGAGATGTGGTCGAGGAAAAGATCGAGTCGGAAGAGTTCGGCCGTATCGCCGCGCAGATTGCCAAGCAGGTGATAGTGCAGAAGGTGCGGGAGGCTGAACGGGCGCAGGTGGTCGATGCCTATCGTGATCGCCTCGGCGAGATCATCAGCGGTACCGTGAAGAAAGTCACCCGTGACAGCGTGATCGTCGATCTGGGCAACAATGCCGAAGCGGTGCTGCCGCGCGAGGAGATGATCCCCCGCGAGACTTTCCGTACCGGTACCCGCATCCGCGCACTGCTCAAGGAAATCCGTGTCGAGAACCGCGGCCCTCAGCTGGTGCTGTCCCGCGCCTGTCCGGAGATGATCATAGAGCTGTTCCGCATCGAGGTGCCGGAGATCTCCGAGGAGCTGATCGAAGTCATGGGGGCCGCCCGCGATCCGGGTTCGCGGGCCAAGATCGCTGTGCGCTCCAAGGACAAGCGCATTGATCCCCAGGGCGCCTGCATCGGCATGCGCGGCTCGCGGGTTCAGGCTGTTTCCGGCGAGCTGGGCGGTGAGCGCGTGGACATAGTGCTGTGGGACGAGAACCTGGCGCAGTTCGTCATCAACGCGATGGCGCCGGCCGAGGTCGCCTCGATCATCCTCGATGAGGATACCCGCACCATCGATATTGCCGTGGCCGAGGACAACCTCGCCCAGGCCATCGGCCGCAGTGGTCAGAACGTGCGATTGGCCAGCCAGCTGACTGGCTGGACCCTGAACGTGATGACCGAAGACGATATCCGCGCCAAGCAGGAAGCCGAGACCGGTGACGTCCTGCGCAGCTTCATCGAGGAGCTGGACGTGGATGAGGAGTTGGCACAGATTCTGGTTGACGAAGGCTTCACCTCGCTGGAGGAAGTCGCCTACGTACCCATGGAAGAAATGCTCGAAATTGACGGTTTTGACGAGGATATCGTCAACGAGCTGCGCTCACGGGCCAAGGACCGTCTGTTGACCAGGGCCATCGCCAACGAGGAGAAACTTGAGGAAGTCCAGCCTGCTGACGACCTGCTGAACATGGAAGGCATGGATCGCGCTCTGGCATTCCAGCTGGCCGGCCGGGGCATCCTGACCATGGAAGACCTTGCCGAGCAGTCGGTGGATGACCTGCTGGATATAGATGGAATCGATGAAGCCCGCGCCGCAGCCCTGATCATGGCCGCGCGGGCGCCCTGGTTTGAATAACCGGTCGGCTGGCAGCAACACCCGGCGGTAACGCCCGGCCCCCGACTGAGGAGAAAGTGAATGGCGGAAGTGACGGTCAAAGAGTTGGCTCAGGTAACAGGTACTCCGGTTGAACGCCTGTTACAGCAGATGCAGGAAGCAGGGTTGCCGCACACAGGTGCCGAGCAGACTGTTTCCGACGAGGAAAAGCAGCGCCTGCTGGCGCACCTGAAGAATGCCCACGGGGAAGGCGGCAACGAGCCGAAGAAGATTACCCTGAAGCGCAAGACAGTCAGCACCCTGAAGGTCGCTGGCAGCAAGACGGTCAACGTCGAAGTGCGCAAGAAGCGCACCTACGTCAAGCGTGACGAGGTGGATCTGGAAGCCGAGCGCCAGCGCGAGCTCGAGGAACTGCGTGCGGCCGAGGAGGCCCGTCAGGCCGCTGCCGAAGCCCGTCGCAGGGCTGAGGAAGAGGAAGCACGCAAGGCCGAGGAAGCCGCTCGCGCTGCGGCCGAGCAGGCTGCACAGGCGGCACAGGCCGAAGCCAGGGTTGAAGAACAGGCCACCGCGGCAGAGCCGGCGGCAGCGCCCGCTGCTGCGGCCCCGGTTGCCGAACAAGAAGCTCCGGCCCCGGCACCTGCTCCCGCTGCTGCTCCGCGCAAGAAGGAAGAGCAGCGTCGTCGGGACCGCGCCGATGAAGACGAGCGCAGTCGCAAGCGTGCCGGTGGCCCCAGCAAGGGCCGCATCGCTCCCCGCTCTGCCGATGACGATGAGGGCCTGGCCCGTCGTCGCGGTGGCGGCGGCAAGCTCAAGGCACAGAAGAAACGTAATCAGCACGGCTTCGAGAAGCCGACAGGGCCTATAGTGCGAGAAGTAGTGATCGGTGAAACCATCACCGTGGCCGAACTGGCCCAGAAGATGTCGGTCAAGGCGGCCGAAGTCATCAAGTACATGTTCAAGAACGGCACCATGGTGACCATTAACCAGGTGCTGGATCAGGACACCGCGTCCATCATCGCAGAAGACATGGGTCACCAGGTCAAGCAGGTCAAGGAAAGCGATCTCGAGGATCGCCTGGCCGAGGCCATGCAGTACGAGGGTGAGGAAGTCACCCGCGCTCCTGTGGTCACCGTCATGGGCCACGTGGACCACGGCAAGACCTCGCTGCTCGACTACATCCGGCGTACCCGTGTAGCCTCCGGTGAAGCCGGTGGCATTACCCAGCACATCGGCGCCTACCACGTGGAAACCGACCGCGGCATGGTCACCTTCCTCGATACCCCCGGTCACGCCGCCTTTACCGCGATGCGTGCCCGTGGTGCCAAGTCCACCGACATCGTGATCCTGGTGGTCGCTGCTGATGATGGTGTGATGCCGCAGACCGAGGAAGCAGTGCAGCACGCCAAGGCCGCCGGCGTGCCCCTGGTGGTGGCGGTGAACAAGATCGACAAGGAGCAGGCCGACCCGGACCGCATCAAGAACGATCTGGCAGCCCTCGACGTCATCCCGGAAGAGTGGGGTGGTGACACCATGTTTGTCCATGTCTCGGCCAAGGTCGGGACAGGTATCGACGAGCTGCTCGAGGCAGTACTGTTGCAGGCCGAGGTTCTCGAGCTCAAGGCGCAGCCCGATGCCCCGGCACGTGGCGTGGTCATCGAATCCCGTCTGGACAAGGGCCGTGGCCCGATCGCCACCGTACTGGTCCAGAACGGCACCCTGCGCCAGGGTGACGTGGTGCTGGCCGGCGTCAACCATGGCAAGGTGCGCGCCATGCTCGACGAGAACGGCAATAACGTGCGTGAGGCCGGCCCTTCCATCCCCGTGGCCATCCTCGGTCTGGATGGCACGCCTGACGCCGGTGACGAGATGACCGTGGTCGCCGACGAGAAGAAGGCGCGGGAAGTAGCGCTGTTCCGTCAGGGCAAGTTCCGCGAAATCAAGCTGGCCCGCCAGCAGTCGGCCAAACTGGAGAACATGTTCGAGAACATGGGTCAGGGCGAGAAGAAGACGCTCAACCTGGTGATCAAGACCGACGTGCGCGGTACGCTGGAGGCACTGCAGGGCTCGCTCAGCGAGCTGGGTAACGACGAAGTTCAGGTCAAGATCATTTCCGGGGGCGTGGGTGGTATCACCGAGACCGACGCCAACCTGGCACTGGCATCCAACGCCGTGATCTTCGGCTTCAACGTGCGGGCCGATGCGTCGGCCCGCAAGGTGATCGAGAGCGAAGGTCTGGATCTGCGCTACTACAGCGTGATATACGAGATCATCGAAGACGTGAAGAAGGCCCTGTCCGGCATGCTCGGCAGTGACGTGCGTGAGCAGATCCTCGGCGTGGCCGAGGTACGTGACGTGTTCCGCTCGCCCAAGTTCGGCGCGGTGGCCGGCTGCATGGTCATCGAAGGTACCGTATACCGCAACCGTCCGATCCGCGTACTGCGCGAGGACGTGGTCATCTACGAAGGCGAGCTGGAATCCCTGCGTCGCTTCAAGGACGACGTCGGTGAAGTGCGCAACGGCATGGAGTGCGGTATCGGCGTGAAGAACTACAATGACGTGCGCATCGGCGACCGTATCGAGGTCTTCGAGCGGGTTCAGGTGGCACGTACACTGTAAGCTGGCGACAGGCATACAGACTGAACGCGACAGGCGGCCCGGAAGGGCCGCTTGTCGTCTGTCGGTCCCGTACAGGGCTGTCCGCAGCCGATAATTGGTTTGCAGCTTGCCGCTGAAGGCTTGCAGCTAGAGGTTCAGATATATGGCCAGAGATTACAGCCGTACCCAGCGCGTGGCCGATCAGATGCAACGCGAGCTGGCGTTGCTGATCCAGCGCGAAGTCCGCGACCCGCGGGTGGGCATGATCACCGTCACTGCGACCGAGGTCAGCCGTGACCTGGCGCACGCCAAGGTGTTCATTACCCTCATGGGTGATGCCGGCGCCGAGGATATTGCCGAGAATCTGGAGGCGCTCAAGGATGCTTCGGGTTTCCTGCGAATGCAGCTCGGCCGGGTGATGAAACTGCGCACCATCCCGCAGTTGCATTTCTTCTACGATGAGAGCGTGCGCCGTGGCGTGCACCTGTCCTCGCTGATCGAGCGGGCGGTAGCCGAGGATCGCCGCCATGCCAGGGATGATGAGGAATAGCGGTGTCGGCTCCACGCAGCAAACGCCGTGATGTCGACGGCATCCTGATTTTCGACAAGCCGCTGGGCATGAGCTCCAATGCTGCCCTGCAGAAGGTGCGCTGGCTGTTCAATGCCAGCAAGGGCGGACATACCGGCAGTCTCGACCCGTTGGCCAGTGGTGTCCTGCCGCTGTGTCTTGGGGAGGCCACCAAGTTCTCCCAGTACCTGCTGGATGCGGACAAGACCTATGTCACCGAGGCGCGTCTGGGCATGACCACCAGCACCGGTGACGCCGAGGGCGAGGTGCTGGAGATGCGTCCCTGCCAGGTCTCCCTGGCCGATGTGGAGGCGGTGCTGCCACGCTTCACGGGTGATATAGAGCAGGTCCCGCCGATGTATTCGGCGCTCAAGCATGATGGACAGCCGCTGTACAAGCTGGCCAGGGCAGGGGAAACAGTGGAGCGCAAGCCGCGATCTGTTACCATACGCCGATTGACCCTGCTGGGACTGGAAGGGGATCGCCTGCGTCTGGAAGTGCAGTGCAGCAAGGGCACCTATATCCGTACCCTGGTCGAGGATATCGGCGCGGCACTGGGGTGTGGCGCCCATGTTGCCGCCCTGCGTCGCAGTCAGGCCGGCCCCTTCGATCTGAGTCAGGCGGTGACCCTCGAACAGCTCGAGGCACTGCATGCCGAGGGTGGCGCCACCGCGCTGGACCATCTGCTGCTGCCCTCCGACAGCGGACTGCTGGACTGGCCGGAGGTCAATCTGACCGAGCAGACCGCCTATTATCTCAATCACGGGCAGGCGGTGCGGGTGCCGGGAACCCCGGCTTTCGGCATGGTGCGGTTGCGTGACCACAACGGCCGCTTTATCGGCATCGGCGAAATGACCGATGACGCCCGGGTAGCGCCCCGGCGGTTGATGCGCTTCAATGGTTGAACATCGCAGGTGCCCGGCACCTGCAGGAAGTTGACCCGAGTGGGTCGCAACGAGGGTGGCTGTCAACAGGCACGGTCATTACTCGATTCAAAACACGGGACATTGTCCCGGCCTGTTACCTCAGAGGAAAGCTGTCATGGCACTGAGCGTTGAAGAAAAAGCTGCAATCGTTTCCCAGTATGCGCGTGGAGAAGGCGACACCGGTTCTCCTGAAGTCCAGGTAGCTCTGTTGACTGCAAACATCAACAAGCTGCAGGGGCACTTCAAGGACAACAAGAAGGATCACCACTCCCGTCGCGGTCTGATCCGCATGGTTAACCAGCGTCGCAAGCTGCTGGACTACCTGAAAAGCAAGGATCTGGGCCGTTACAGCAGCCTGATCAGCAGCCTGGGTCTGCGTCGCTAAGACCAGCCCCGTTTGGACATGGCCGGGTCCGAAACCCGGCCGTGCCCAGAGTTTCCCGAAGGGCAAATACAGTAAATAAAGAGAGAGAAGACACCGTGAAACCGGTCATCAAACAGTTCAAGTTGGGCAATAACACCGTGACCCTGGAGACCGGCCGCATCGCGCGCCAGGCCTCGGGTGCGGTTCTGGTCAGTATCGATGACGCCGTCAGCGTACTGGTAACCGTGGTCGGTGCCAAGAATGCCGAGGCCGGTCGTGACTTCTTTCCGCTGTCGGTGCACTACATCGAGAAGACCTACGCGGCAGGCCGTATTCCCGGTGGTTTCTTCAAGCGTGAAGGGCGTCCCACCGAGAAGGAAACCCTGACCTCCCGCCTGATCGACCGTCCGATCCGTCCGCTGTTCGCCGAAGGCTTCATGAATGAGGTGCAGGTGATCTGTACCGTGGTCTCCACCGACAAGACCACCGATCCGGACATCGCCGCCATGCTGGGCACCTCCGCTGCACTGGCCATCTCCGGCATTCCCTTCGACGGCCCGATCGCCGGTGCCCGCGTCGGTTTCGACGACGTGCAGGGTTATGTGCTGAACCCGACCTACGAGCAGCTGAAGACCTCCCGCCTGGACATGGTGGTAGCAGGTACCGAGGACGCCGTGCTGATGGTCGAATCCGAGGCCCAGGAGCTGACCGAGGACCAGATGCTGGGTGCGGTACTCTTCGCCCACATGGAATTCCAGCCGGCCATCCAGGCCATCAAGGAACTGGCTGCCGAAGCGGGCAAGCCGGCCTGGGACTGGCAGCCGGCGCCGGAGAACACCGCGCTGCTGGACGCGATCAAGGCCCAGTTCGGTGCCGCCATCGCCGAAGCCTACACCATCACCCACAAGCAGTCGCGCTACAACCGTCTGGACGAGCTGCGTGATGCCGCTATCGCCGCCCTGGCTGGTGAAGAAGAGGGCAAGCCCTCCGCCGGCGCCGTGAAGGACGCCTTCGGCGAGATCGAATACCGCACCGTGCGCCAGAGCATCGTCGACGGCAAGCCGCGTATCGACGGCCGCGACACCCGTACCGTACGCCCGCTGAACATCGAAGTCGGTGTGCTGGCCCGTACCCACGGTTCCGCCCTGTTCACCCGCGGCGAAACCCAGGCCCTGGTGGTGACTACTCTGGGTACCGCCCGGGACGCGCAGCTGCTCGACACCCTGGAAGGCGAGAAGAAGGACGCCTTCATGTTCCACTACAACTTCCCTCCCTACTCGGTAGGCGAGTGCGGACGCATGGGTGGTACCGGTCGCCGTGAAATCGGCCACGGTCGCCTGGCCCGTCGCGGCATCCAGGCCGTGATGCCCGACATGGACCAGTTCCCCTACAGCATCCGCGTGGTGTCCGAGATCACCGAGTCCAACGGCTCCAGCTCCATGGCGTCAGTCTGCGGTGCCTCCCTGGCGCTGATGGATGCCGGTGTGCCGCTGAAGGCGCCGGTGGCCGGTATTGCCATGGGTCTGGTCAAGGAAGGTGACAAGTTCGCCGTGCTGACCGACATCCTGGGTGACGAGGACCACCTCGGTGACATGGACTTCAAGGTCGCCGGTACCGAGAAGGGTGTTACCGCCCTGCAGATGGACATCAAGATCAAGGGCATCACCGAGGAGATCATGGAGCAGGCTCTGCACCAGGCCCACGAAGCCCGCCTGCACATCCTCAAGCAGATGAACGAAGTGCTGCCGGAGTCGCGCAAGGAGCTCTCCGCCAACGCACCGACCATGATCAGCATGAAGATCGACTCGGACAAGATCCGTGACGTGATCGGCAAGGGTGGCGCAACCATCCGCGGTATCTGCGAAGAGACCGGCGCCTCCATCGACATCACCGATGATGGTACCGTGAAGATCTTTGCTGCCAGCAAGGACGCCGCCAATGCCGCCAAGGCCCGTGTCGACGCCATCACCGCCGAAGCGGAAATCGGCAAGGTCTACACCGGCAAGGTCGAGCGCATCGTTGATTTCGGCGCCTTCGTCAGCATCCTGCCCGGCAAGGACGGTCTGGTACACATTTCCCAGATCGCCAACCAGCGCATCGAGAAGGTTACCGACGTGCTGCAGGAAGGTCAGGAAGTGAAGGTGCTGGTACTGGACGTGGACAACCGCGGCCGTATCAAGCTGTCCATGAAGGACGTGGAAGCGGCCGAAAACAGCGGCGTCTGATATCCGCAGCTGCAGTCAGCCAAAGAAAAACCCGGTGCCGCAAGGCCCCGGGTTTTTTTATGCCTGGATCTCAGCCCGGTCCGGGCTCGTCCTTCGGGTCCGACGCCAATGGCCGTTCCACAGCGGTCTCCGGCTCCAGTGGTTGCGCCGGGTCGCCGTCCCAGGGCTTGCCGTCCAGCGGCTTGCGGCGGGCCAGCTCGGCCTCGTCGAGACCCTTGCCGGCGCCGATGCGGTTGGCCGGTACTTCGTCCAGTTCGGTGTCGGCAGCCGGTTCGACGGGGCCCCGCTCCTGGGGCGAACGGGCGCCGTCATCAGGCATCAATGTCTCGGGCGCCGCGTCATCTGCGGTAGGCCCGTGGCCCGGAATGGCGGCTTCGGTCAGGCCGGCGTCGGCACTCCTGTCCCCGGCTTCATGTCGGGACGGCACCTCGCCGATGGGCCCCACGGGGCTGTCTGTGGGGGCATCCCGGTAGTCCTGTTCAACCTGCCGGCGGGCACTCTCGGTGAGCAATTGCTCATCCGGTTCATGGCGATCTCTGTTCATCTTCACCTCCGCATCCAGTTACTTCGGTTGACGTCGATGCGGTGCAAAGATTCAGATTTTCGCCTCAGATGCGCCGGACCACCGCATGGGGATCGAAGTCATACCAGTGACCGTCGCGCAGGTCGCCGGTGGTGTGTTCCAGATCCAGGGCGCCGAACCGGCGCAGCACCGCCACGGCCGATTCCCGGGTATCGCCGTCCACCCGTACCGCAACCAGCACCCCGGGTTCGCGCTCGGTGACCTCCGGCTGCTGCGTGGAGGGCTGGCCGGTCTGTTCGTCGACGTCCGACTCCTCGTCGGTACTGCTGACCGCCCCGACCAGGGAGCCGGTGTAGGCGCCCACGCCGGCGCCAATGGCGACACCGACCGGACCTATGATCGGAGCCGTGGCCGCGCCGGCAATGGCCCCGACAGTGGCACCAATCGCACCACCGCGGGCCGCGCCGCCGCCGGCATGGCGGGCGCCCGCCGAGCTTTCATCATCTCCCCCTATGGGGTAGAGACCATGCTGTCCATGGGGATTGAGATAGAAGGCGGCCAGCGCATCCGCTGCAAAGCCGGCCTGACGCAGGGCAGCCAGGGCCTCATCGGCCCTGTCCTGCAGTTCGAATCGTCCCGCTATGATGTCATGCATGGGCGTCGCCTTGGCAGAGAAGGTGGTCTGGGCAGCATAGCAATGGAATTTTCGGCAAACCAAGCGGCAGCCTGGCTCGGGCTTGCCCGACGCCCCGGTGTGCGGCAGCATCGACTCAACAAAAACGGGAGGATAGAGCGTGCAGCGTCTTTTTGTCGGCCTTGAATTACCCCGGTCCGTGGCCGAACAGCTTGGTCGGGTACGGGTGGCGTATCCCACGGCGCGCTGGCATCCGGTGCAGGCGCTGCACCTGACCTTGTGCTTTATCGGTGAGGTGGATGCGCAGACGGCCACGGCCATGGCCGGGGCATTGCACGACCTGCCCGATCCGGAGCTGAGCCTGACCATTCGCGGCGTGGGCTATTTCGGCACCCCGGAGCGGCCCCGAGTGCTGTGGGCAGGGGTAACCGCCGAGGCCGCGCTGATGCAGTTGCAGGAGGAGGTGGAACAGCGTCTGGCCCCTGTGGGGCTGGTGCCGGATACCCGTGCCTATCGGCCGCATATCACCCTGGCCAGGGTCCGGCAGGGCGGCGAGCTGTTACGGGCGTTTCTTGAAGGTCACGGGGATCTGGCGTTGCCCCCCTTCGCGGCAGACCACCTGAGTCTGTATGTCAGTCGCGGGGGAGAGGGTGGCGCACGCTATGAGGTGATCGAGCGCTTCAGCTGGCTGAAGCGCTGATCAAGCGCCCGGTCAGTCGCGCGCCAGTGCCAGGGCCACGCCCTGGCCGCCGCCGATGCAGAGGGTTGCCAGCCCCTTGCGGGCGTTGCGGCGCTGCATTTCATGCAGCAGGGTCACCAGAATCCGGCAGCCGGAGCCCCCGATCGGGTGGCCCAGAGCGATGGCGCCACCATTGACGTTGACCTTGTCCAGATCCCAGCGCAGTTCACTGGCCACAGCCAGCGCCTGGGCGGCGAAGGCCTCGTTGGCCTCGACCAGATCCAGCTCATCGACCTTCCAGCCGGCCTTGCTCAGGCAGCGCTGGGTTGCACTGACCGGGCCTATGCCCATGATCGCCGGATCGACACCGGAACTGGCGCCGGCGGCGATGCGGGCCAGTACCGGCAGGCCCAGCTCGGCCGCTGTCTCGGCACTCATCAGCATGACGGCAGCGGCGCCGTCGTTGAGACTGGAGGCGTTGCCCGCAGTGACGGTGCCGTCGTTGCGGAACGCCGGACGCAGCTTGCCCAGTGACTCCAGGGTGGTACTGGCACGGGGCTGTTCGTCCTGATCGATGCGCAGCGGCTCACCCCTGCGCTGGGGTACCTCCACCGGAGTGATCTCGTCGGCAAATCGACCGGCCTGCTGCGCGGCGACTGCCTTCTGCTGGGAGGCCAGGGCAAAGGCATCCTGCTGCTGGCGACTGATCTCGTAGCGCTCCGCCAGGTTCTCGGCGGTGATGCCCATGTGGTACTGGTTGAAGGCGTCCCAGAGGCCGTCATGGATCATGCTGTCCACCAGCTGGCCGTTACCCATGCGCTGTCCGGTACGCGAGCTGGGCAGCAGATGCGGGGACAGACTCATGGACTCCTGGCCACCGGCAATCATGATCCGTGCGTCGCCGCAGCGGATCGCCTGGGCAGCCATCTGTACCGCCTTGAGGCCCGAGCCACAGACCTTGTTGATGGTCAGCGCCGGTACGCTGTGGGGCAGGCCGCCATGCACCGCGGCCTGGCGGGCCGGGTTCTGGCCGCAGCCGGCGGTCAGCACCTGGCCCATGATGACTTCATCCACGCTGCCCGGCTCCACACCGGTCTGCTCCAGCAGGGCGCGGATAACGGTCGCACCCAGCTGGTGTGCCGGAACACTGGCAAACTGGCCACCGAAACTGCCAATGGCAGTTCGGGTGGCGGCGACGATCACGACCTCTTGCATGGCGAACTTCCTCGAAGCAATCTGACGAAGCGGCAAGAATAGAGGCCCTGACCGGGTTGGACAACCATATTTACTCAGCTGCCCCTGTTGAGACGGTTCTCGATCAGGCTGTCGACCACCGAGGGATCGGCCAGGGTGGAGGTGTCACCGAGATTGTCCAGCTCGTCGCAGGCAATCTTGCGCAGGATGCGCCGCATGATCTTGCCGGAACGGGTCTTCGGCAGGCCGTTGGTGACCTGAATATAGTCCGGTCGGGCAAACGCACCCACCTGCTCGCTGACCGCCACCTTGAGCTCGGTGAGAATATCCTCGGTCAGGGTAACGCCCTGCATGGGCATGACATAGGCGTAGATGGCCTGACCCTTGATATCGTGCGGACAGCCGACGACGGCGGCCTCGGCTACCCAGTCGTTGAGAACCAGGGCGCTTTCCACTTCCGCAGTACCGATGCGGTGGCCCGAGATGTTCAGCACGTCATCAACCCGGCCGGTGATCCAGTAGTCGCCATCGGCATCCCGACGCGCACCGTCTCCGGTGAAATAGACGCCCTTGTAGGTGCTGAAGTAGGTTTCCACCAGGCGCTGGTGGTCGCCGTACACGGTACGGATCTGGCTCGGCCAGGATTGCTTGATCACCAGGTTGCCATCGGCGGGGCCTTCGAGCTCGTTGCCATCGTTGTCTACCAGTGCCGGGACCACACCGAACAGCGGGCGCATGGCGGCGCCGGGCTTGAGGTCGCAGGCGCCGGGCAGCGGGGCGATCAGGATGGAGCCGGTCTCGGTCTGCCACCAGGTATCGACAATCGGGCAGCGACGCTGGCCAACGACCTGGTAGTACCATTCCCATACCTCGGGGTTGATCGGCTCGCCGACACTGCCGAGCAGGCGCAGGGACCGGCGGGAGGAACTCTTGAGCGGTTCCTCGCCCAGTGCCATCAGAGCGCGGATGGCGGTGGGGGCGGTGTAGAACACATTGACATTGTGCTTGTCGATCACCTGCCAGCAACGGGAGGCGTCCGGGTAGGTCGGCACACCCTCGAACATCAGGGTGGTGGCGCCATTGCACAACGGCCCGTAGACGATATAGGAGTGGCCGGTGACCCAGCCGACGTCGGCTGTGCACCAGAATACCTCGCCGTCCTGGTAGTCGAACACGTAATGATGGGTCAGTGCCGTGCTGACCAGGTAGCCGCCGGTGGTGTGCAGCACACCCTTGGGCTTGCCGGTGGAACCCGAGGTATAGAGGATGAACAGGGGGTCTTCGCTGTCCATCGGTTCGGGGGCGCAGTCCGCGCTGACCTCGGCGCAGGCTTCGTGATACCAGATATCCCGCTGCTCGACCCAGCCGATGTCGGCGCCGGTACGTCTGACCACCAGCACACTGTGCACATCCGGACAGCTGGCAAGCGCCTTGTCGACGTTCTGCTTCAGCGGCACCCGGCGCCCGCCCCGTACGCCTTCGTCGGCGGTGATCACCAGTTCGCACTCAGCATTCTGGATGCGATCTCGCAGCGCGTCCGGGGAAAAACCACCGAATACGACAGAATGGATGGCGCCAATGCGGCTGCAGGCGAGCATGGCGAAGGCCGCTTCGGGGATCATGGGCATGTAGATGCACACCCGGTCGCCCTTGCTGACGCCGCGCTGCTTGAGCACGTTGGCCAGGCGGCAGACTTCCTCATGCAGCTGGCGGTAGGTGATGTGTCGCGAATCGGCGGGGTCGTCGCCCTCCCAGATGATGGCGGTCTGGTTGGCGCGTTTCTTCAGGTGGCGGTCGATGCAGTTGACACTGACGTTGAGCTTGGCGTCGATGAACCAGGCGGCTTCGCCCTTCTCCATGTTGCTTTCGTGAACCTTGCTCCAGGGTTGCATCCATTCCACAAAGCGGTTGGCCTGTTCAGCCCAGAACATATCCGGTTGCTCGATGGACTGACGATACATGCGCTCGTAACCGTCACGATCCAGATGGGTTCTGTAGAGCGGATTCTCGGATACCTTGTGGTTCTGAATCTTGTACATGGATCTTCCTCGATATTGTTATTGTCGGGCTCGGTGGCCTGAGGTTATACAGCGCGAGGGCTGTGCACATCCCAAGATTTGACTAGAAGCGGGTGCAATACAACCCTGCTTTGGTCGGATACGATGGGGGCTGCTGAGGGATCGACCGGTTGCTGCCAACCGGTCGCCACCGGATTCAACCCAGCGTGCAGCGCAGGTTGTCGATCAGGCGGGTGCGGCCGAGGAAGGCCGCCGCAAGAATGGTGATGTCGCGGCTGTGTTCATCCGCCGGTTGCAGGGTAGTGGTGTCGCGCAGCTCCAGATAATCGGGACGGAAGCCGGCCTGCTGCAGCTGCTGGCGGGCTTCTTCCAGCAGTGTGTCGAAGTCCCGGCGCCCGGCCAGCAGCTGGCCGGCCAGCTGCTGCAGCGTCTGGTACAGCTGCGGCGCGACGCGGCGCTCGTTCTCGTCCAGATAGCCATTGCGCGAGGACAGCGCCAGACCATCGGCGGCGCGGACGATGGGCGCGCCCATGATCTGGACCGGCAGGCACAGATCCAGTGCCATCTTGCGGATCACCGCCAGCTGCTGGAAGTCCTTCTCGCCGAACACGGCCACGTCCGGCTGAACCATGTTCAGCAGCTTGGTCACCACAGTGGCCACCCCGTCGAAGTGCCCCGGACGACTGGCGCCGCACAGACCGTCGGATACCACCGGCACGCTGACCAGGGTATGGCCTTGCATGCCTTCGGGGTACATCTCGTTGACGCTGGGGGCGAATACCGTATGGGCTCCGGCGTCCAGCAGGCGACGCTGATCGTCGGCGAGGGTGCGCGGGTAGCTGTCCAGATCCTCGTTCGGCCCGAACTGCAGCGGATTGACGAAAATGCTGACCACCACATGGTCGGTGCGCTGCAGGGCCATTTCCACCAGGGCAATATGGCCCTCATGCAGGTTGCCCATGGTGGGTACCAGCCCGATGCGCTTGCCTTCCTGACGCGCCCGCGCCAGGGCGGCCCGCAACTGCGCGACCGTATGTACTGTATTCATGCTTTCAGAACTCGTGTTCGGCGGAGGGGAACTCGACTGCCTTGACCGCCCTGACATAGGCGGCGATGGCCGAAGGGATATCAGCCTGGCCAGCCATGAAATTCTTCACGAAACGGGGCAGGCGACCGGTGATCGACAGGCCGAGCATGTCGTGCACCACCAGAACCTGGCCATCGGTGCCGCTGCCGGCACCGATACCGATAACCGGGATATTCACTGCCTCGGTAATGGTACGCGCCAGCTCACTGGGTACGCATTCCAGCAGCAGCAGGGCTGCACCGGCGGCCTCCAATGCACGGGCGTCCTCCAGCATGGCGCGAGCCTGGTCTTCCTCGCGGCCCTGGACCTTGTAGCCGCCCAGTACGTTGACCGTCTGCGGAGTCAGTCCCATGTGCGCACACACCGGAATGCCGTTACGCGTCAGGGTGGTAATGATGTCGGCCAGCCAGCGGCCGCCCTCCAGCTTTACCACATGCGCGCCGGCCTGCATCAGCCGGGCGCTGTTGCCCAGTGCCTGCTCGAGGGTGGCGTACGACATGAAGGGCAGGTCAGCCATGATCAGGGAGCCGCGGTTGCCCCGGCTGACGGCGGCGGTGTGATAGGCCATGTCCTCCACCGTCACCGGCAGTGTGCTGTCATGGCCCTGCAGTACCATTCCCAGGGAGTCACCGATCAGCAATACCTCGACCCCGGCCGTGCTTTCCAGATGGGCGAAGGTGGCATCGTAGGCAGTCAGACAGGTGAACTTCTCCCCGGACTGCTTGAGCTTGTTGAGGGTGGTCAGGGTAATGTCAGACATGGCAGATTCCAGTAATTCGGCCTTCTACAGGCAACATGGCTGTGATCGCCAGACAGGCGTGCTGACTGACGTTCCGGCTGCCGGGGCCCCTTGCGGCCTCGACAGTATAGTCTTCCTGACTTGAACAATGGTGCTCCACAATCATGATTCAGGCCCGGCCGGCGGTTCCGCAAAGGCGTTCCAGACCGGTATCGGGACAGTGCTGCAGCAGGGACTGCAACGGTGTTCCGTCGGGCATGATCAGATCCGCCGTCAATTCTGCCAGCGGATAAAGGACAAAGGAACGGGCGTGCATATGATAATGCGGGACCTGCAATCGAGGGGTGTCGATCTGCCTGTCCCCGTACAGCAGGATGTCCAGGTCGAGCACGCGCGGGCCCCAGCGTTCGGCCTTGCGTACCCGGCCGGCCTGCAGCTCGATAGCCTGCAGCGCATCCAGCAGGGATTCGGGCTCCAGCTCGGTCTCCAGCAGCGCCACCGCATTGATGAAGGCAGGTTGGTCCTGTGGCCCCAGCGGGGCACTGCGGTACAGCGAGGAATGGTCCAGCAGCCGTGTCTGCGGCAGGACGGCCAGTGCCGTCAGCGCGCGGGTGACCTGAGCCACCGGGTCAGCCTGATTGCTGCCCAGGGCAATGTAGCAATAGGGCATCAGGAGGCCGCTCCACTCCGTGGTTTGCGTTTGCGCGGTGCTCTGGAGCGCTTGCGCGGTGCATCGCCGGCGCTGAGCTGCTGGATCATGCGCCGGCGGTGTTCCGGGGAGGCATCCTGATACTCGGTCCACCACTGGCCCAGGCCGTCGGTCTGTTCGCCAGCGGCTTCGCGCAGCAGCAGGAAATCATAGGCGGCGCGGAAGCGCGGATGTTCGAGCAACTGGTCGGCGCGACGGCCCTGGCGTCGTTCCAGACGCGGCTGCAGGTCCCAGATCTCGCGCAGCGGGACGCTGAAACGCTTGGGAATAGCGGTGTGGCGGCACTGTTCGATCAATACGTCGTGAGCGGCCTGTTGCTGGGCGGGGATCAGCGGAATGCCCTGGCTTTCCAGTTCCCGGGTGCGCTGGGGCAAAGCCGGCCACAGCAGCGCGGCAAACAGGAACGCCGGAGTGACCGGACGCCCCTCGTTGATACGCTGGTCGGTGTTGCGCAGGGCCTGGCGTATCAGCTTCAGGGTGTACTCCGGCTGCTCGTCGATGGCCTCGTCGGTATCCGGGAACAGGGGGGCGAACAGGTCATATTCCAGCAGCAGATCGAAAGTGCGTTCACCCTGCCCGCCGAGGAACAGCTTGAGCACTTCATCGAACAGGCGGGCCGCCGGAATGTCATACAGCAGCTCCGCCAGCTCGGCGATGGGAGCGGCGGTGTGGGGCTCTATTTCAAAGTCCAGCTTGGCAGCGAAGCGTACCGCCCGCAGCATGCGCACCGGGTCTTCCTGGTAGCGCTGAACCGGGTTGCCGATCAGCCGCACCCGCTGGTTGCGGATGTCCTGAACGCCATTCACATAGTCATGGATGGTGCCGCGGGTGACATCGTAGTACAGGGCGTTGATGGTGAAGTCGCGGCGCTGGGCATCATCCTCGAGGCTGCCATAGACGTTATCGCGCAGCAGACGCCCGGACTCGCTCTGCAGTGACTGGTCGCGGCCGGCTTCCTGATCCTCGGAATGCCCGGCGCGGAAAGTGGCCACCTCGATGATCTCGCGACCGAAGAATACATGGGCCAGCTTGAAGCGCCGGCCGATCAGCCGGCTGTTGCGGAAAGTGGCGCGAACCTGTTCCGGGGTGGCACTGGTTGCCACGTCGTAATCCTTCGGGTCCAGGTCCAGCAGCAGGTCGCGTACACAGCCGCCGACTACGAAGGCCTGGTAGCCGGCCTGCTGCAGCCGTTCCACCACGGTGACCGCGTTGCGGCTGATCTGGTTGCGCTTGAGGGAGTGCTGGCTGGCCGGGATAACGGCAGGCGTAGTACGCCTGTGGGCGGGCCGCCCGAAGGGAGAGGGTAGTCTTTTCAGTAACTTGCGAATCATATGAGTGGGTAGTCCACCGGCGTTTCCAGCCCGGGCCTCCAGCCTTCGGGTTTGACGGTCAGGGCGCAGGGTTTGTTTGCTCAGGCGCATCTACTTGCGCAAATGCCGCGTCGCTGGGGCCGCGAGGTGCCGGGGCCGCAAAAGAGCTGACGTTAACATGCATGTCGGTCGCGGGCAAAGCATCGCGGGGCTGCATGTTCGGATTCAAGTAGTGTGTCTGAATGACAGGATGGACATTCTAGCGCGAATACGGCGCGAAGAGTAACAAATGGCAGGAAATCGAAGCGGGAAGGGATTGCGGGAGGAAAGCTCAAGGGGAGTTTTCACTCCCCCTAATGGTTTCTTGTTATTGTTTTCTGAGCTGTTTCTTGTTCTTTTTGGCTGGGCGACAGTGCCACCCTGTGAACCCATCCCGGGTTGCCTAAAGCAAGCGGATTGCTTTGGATGCGCAGGAACAGCTCTGGTCAATCTGACATCGGTCCGGTGGGTTGCTCTGGCAACTTTTATTCTTCTCGGTCCAATCGAACATTATGTTCGCCGGCTGAAGGTTTCCCATTCTCCAAAAAAATCAGTTTGCTGCACTCGCACGTTTTGTTCTTGTTATGTGTGGAGCTGAATCTTGTTCTTGTTATGGGGTACTGCCTGGTTTTTATTTTTGTTCTGCCAATAACAAAGCACTTGCCGTGCCAGTTTCTGAAATACCTTTAAAATCAGTGGCTTGCGATTATTGGTTGGGCTGGTGGGCGGGACGCGAGGAGGGAAGTGTTACCGTTCGCCCCGTGAAAGTGTTACCGGGTGTGGGGCGAAGGTAACAGTTTGTGCGGTAACACTCGGGGTAACAGAGGGCGGGCTCAGCTGGTGGTCTTCTTGCGTGGGATGCCCAGGCGTTGACGGCGCTCCCAGAGACATTTGCGGCTGATGCCCAGCTTGTTGGCCAGCTCGGTTTCGGTCATGTGCTCCTGGTGTTCCAGCACGAAATGCTGGAAGTAGTCTTCCAGTGAAAGGTTCTCCGCCGGCTCGGTACTGCTGGTCTCCGGCCCGCGCATGGATTCCAGCGCGGTGGCGGCGTAGGAGCTGCGTTCCTGGCCGATGTCGGGTTCGATGCCCAGCAGGTCCGGGGTGATCTCATCTTCGTCACAGAGGATGGCCGCACGCTCGACCGCATTTTCCAGCTCCCGCACGTTGCCCGGCCAGCGATAGCGACGGATGGCCTCGGCGGCTTCCGGGCTGAAGTGCAGGGACGGCAGATTCATGCCGGCCCCGATTCGGGCGAGCAAAGCCTGGGCAATCAGCATGATGTCGTCGCCACGTTCGCGCAGCGGCGGCAGCTGCAGCTCGATCACGTTGAGGCGGTAGTAGAGGTCCTCGCGGAACAGGCCCTGGTGCGCCAGTGCCTTGAGGTCCCTGTGGGTGGCGGCCACCAGCCGCACATCGACCTTCTGCGACTGGACCGAGCCGACCCGGCGGATCTCGCTTTCCTGCAGTACCCGCAGCAGCCTGGCCTGGGCCTCCAGGGGCAGCTCGCCGATCTCGTCGAGGAACAGGGTGCCGCCGTTGGCGGCTTCCACCAGGCCGGTACGGCCGGCGACCGCGCCGGTAAAGGCGCCCTTTTCGTGCCCGAACAGCTCGGATTCGATGAGGGTTTCCGGAATCGCCGCACAGTTCACCGAGATCATCGGCGCATGGGCCCGGGGGGAATTCTCGTGCAGGGCGCGGGCGACCAGTTCCTTGCCGGTGCCGGATTCGCCGCGGATCAGTACCGTGGACATGGTCGGCGCCACCTTGCGGATGCGCTTGAACAGAGTCTGCATGGCCGGGCTGGCGCCGATGATGCCCATGTCCTGTGGGCCCTCTGCGGCGACGGGGGCTTCACGCTCGGTCTGCTCGGGTTGACGGTTGGTTTCGATGATGCGGGCCACTGCCTGCAGCATCTCGTCATGGTCGAAGGGCTTGGCGATGTAGTCCACCGCGCCCAGCTTCATCGAATCCACCGCCGAGCGCAGGCTGGCATAACTGGTCATGATCAGCACCGGAGTGCTGGCGGCCAGGCGGATCAGCTCGGTACCGGGCTCGCCCGGCAGACGCAGGTCACTGATGATCAGATCGAAGTCACCCAGGTTGTAGCTCTCTACGGCCTCATGTACGGCACCCGCTTCGCTGACCTGGTAGTGGTGGCGCTCCAGCAGCCGCCGTAAAGCGGAACGGATGATGGGTTCGTCTTCAACAACCAGAATATGCGACATATCTACCTCTTGCGATTGCTTCCGCGGGTCAGGGCTGCGACGCGCTGCCGGGTATGTTGCGGCGCACCATCAGTCAGCATTGTCCGGCGCGGAAGAACCGGAACTAAAGACGCCGTGGCGGGGCAGGGTAATCGTGAACCTGGTCCCCCGCCGCGTGGCGTCATCGATTGGGCTGTCTACAGTGATTTGACCATAATGCTCCTCGACTATCGAGTACACCAGGGCCAGTCCCAGCCCGGTGCCCTTGCCGGGCGCCTTGGTGGTGAAGAACGGTTCGAACAGGCGATCTTTGAGTGTCTGATCAATGCCGCTGCCCTGATCTTCCACTATCCACAGAATCTGATGTTCGTCCTGAATGGTTCTGATGGTGACCTGGTCACCATCCTCGCTGGCATCCCGTGCGTTGCCCAGCAGGTTGATCATCACCTGCGCCAGGCGCTGGCTGTCCCCGGCCACGCGGTGGGATGCGTCACACAGGTTAACATACTTCACATCGGGGCCCCTGCGGCTGAGGGACAGCAGGTGGATTGCCTCGTTGGTACAGGCCTTCAGGTCCACCTCGTCATCGGTACTGTAGTGGCGACTGCCGACGTGGGCGAAATTGACCAGTGACTGCACTATGCGCGACACCCGCCGGGTCTGGTCGACGATCTGCTCGGCGGCTTCGTGGATTTCCGGCTGTTCCGACTCCTCACGCAGGTTCTGCGCCAGGCAGGCGATACCGGTGATGGGATTGCCTATCTCGTGGGCCACGCCGGCGGCCAGGCGCCCGATGGAGGCCAGGCGTTCCGAGTGCACCAGCTCCTCTTCCAGCAGCTGGGTTTCGGTCTGGTCCTCGATCAGCAGCACCAGGCCACCACGGGCATTGCCGGGCTCGTCGATGGCGGCCTTGTGCAGGCTGAGCCAGTGGGTATTGCCGTCGATGATCAGTTTCTGCTTGTACAGGTGGGCCGATTCATCGGCGACGAACTGCAACAGCAGCTGGTTCCAGGGCGCGGGCAGGCTTTCCAGGCGGGAGCCGACCACGCCGTCCGCCTCGACCCCGGTCAGCGCCTGCAGGGCCCGGTTCCACATCAGGATCTCGTTATCCTCGGCCAGGGAGCAGACGCCCATTGGCAGGTCCTGCAGAGTCTGGCGGTGATAGCGGCGCAGGGCGTCCAGCTCGGCGGCCAGGCCGGTAAGCCGCGAGTGATAGTCCTCCAGCCGGTTCTCGATGAAGTGTATGTCCTCGGTAACGTAGCCCCGGGTGATCTTGAACGGCAAGAAGGTTTCGATCATGTCCTGCGCTACCGCCGGGCCCATCAATCCCGAGAGGTTGGCCTCAAGGCGGTCGCGCAGGCGGCGCAGGGCGTATGGTCGGCGCTCATCCAGCGGCAGCTTGAGGTCGCGCAGGGCCTGCTCTACCTCCTGCTGCGCTGCGCGATTGCCCAGGGGTTTGGCCAGCTGCTGGGCAAACTCCTGGGGCGAGCTCGCTACCAACTCCATACGTTGGGGCCGGCGCACATTGTCCACCAGACAGGCTTCAGCGGCACTGACCTCCTCGGGGGAGCGCCGGGTGAAAAGGGATACCAGGGTGAATACCATGATGTTGGTCGCCAGCGAGGCGATGGCAGCGATATGCCAGGATTCCTCGTCGAAGGTCAGCTGCACATTCATCACGTGCAACACATCAATGCCAGTGAACAGCGGCAGCAGCAGGGTCACGGCCCAGACCAGCATGCCGGCCATAAGTCCGCCGATGAAGCCCCGGTGATTGGCCTGGGGCCAGTAGAGCACCGACAGCGCCCCGGGCAGAAACTGCACGGTAGCGACAAAGGAGGTGATGCCCAGGTTCGACAGGTGCTGGTCGGTGCCCAGCAGCCGGTAGAAGGCGTAGCTCGCCATGATGATGGCGGCGATCAGGGCGCGTCGGGTCCACAGCAGCCAGCGGTAGATGTTGTTGTCCGCGCTGGGCTGGTACACCGGCAGTACCATGTGGTTGAGCACCATGCCCGACAGCGCCAGGGTGACCACTATGATCAGGCCGCTGGCGGCGGATATGCCGCCGATGAAGGCTACCAGGGTCAGCCAGTTCGCGCCCGACGACACGCCCAGGGCCAGGGTGAAGTACTCGGCGTTGGTCGGCACGTTCAGATACAGGCCGGCCCAGAGGATCGGCGGGACCGCCAGGCTCATCAGCAGCAGGAACAGCGGCAGCCCCCAGCTGGCGGTACTCAGTGCCCGCGGGTTGAGATTCTCGGTGAAGGCCATGTGATACATGTGCGGCATGACGATGGCCGCAGCGAAGAACACCAGCAGCAGGGTGCGCCAGGGGCCTTCCTGCAACGGGCTGTGCAGGGTCTTCAGTGCCTCCTGGTTGTGGCTCAGCCACAGCTCCAGCCCGGCGGGGCCTTCGAAGACCACGAACAGTGCGTACAGCCCGACTGCCGACAGGCAAACCAGCTTGACCACGGACTCGAAGGCGATGGCGAACACCAGCCCCTCGTGCTTTTCCCGGGCCGAAATATGGCGGGCGCCGAACAGGATGGCGAACAGCACGATCAGCAGGCAGAAGCCGAAGGCCACCGGATGCTGACCCGGCTCCAGGGTGAGTATCTGCACCGAATCGGTCACCGCCTGGATCTGCAGCGCCAGCAGCGGCAGCATGCTCAGCAGCATGAACAGGGTCGTCAGGGTGCCGGCCCAGGTGCTGCGGAAACGGAAGGCGAACAGGTCTGCCAGAGACGACAGCTGGTAGGTGCGGGTGATGCGCAGTATCGGGTTGAGCAGGACCGGTGCCAGCAGGAAGGCCCCGCAGACCCCCAGATAGTAGGTCAGGAAGCCATAACCGTACTGATAAGCCAGACCGACAGTGCCATAGAAGGCCCAGGCGCTGGCATAGACGCCAATCGACAGGGTGTAGATTGCCGGGTGACGCACCAGTGAACGCGGCAGAATGCCCCGCTCGGTGGCCCAGGCCACGCTGAACAGGAGGATAAGATAGAGAACGCTGAGCAGTATCAGCAGGCTGAGTTCAAAGCTCATCGGTGTCCCTTGGGCTCTGCAGCAGCATGCCGGCGATGATCAGGATCAGCCAGAGTACATAGGGACGGTACCAGGCACCCATGGGCTCTATCCACCAGTCCATGATGGCCGGTGAGAACAGGTAGATGCCGATGACCAGCAGCAGCACCAGTCGGTAGATATACATGGGGAGTTGTCCTCGAACGCTGCTTCGATGGTAATCAGGCCGGCTGGGCTTGTCACCCCTGCAGGGGGGCCGGGTCGAGGATCTGCCGGGTAGCGGGCAGTCTGTCCGGGCACCAGTGCTCGACGGCCCAGGCCAGCTGCTCGTCCACCGGGGCCCGGCGCAGCTCGGCAGGAACCGCGGGCAGCAGAAGGCGCAGTGCCCGGAACAGGGTCTCGGCGGCCTGATCGGCCTCCAGGGGCGTGGAACCCAGGCGTTTGCTGAGCTTTTCGCCATCACGGCGCATGATCAGCGGCACGTGCAGATAGCGCGGAGCGGGCTGCTGCAGCAGATGATAGAGCCACAGCTGGCGTGGCGTGGAGTCCAGGAGGTCGGCTCCGCGAACGATGTCGGTCACCCCCTGGGCAATATCGTCCATGACGACCGCCAGCTGGTAGGCGACAATGCCGTCGCGGCGGCGGATGATGAAGTCGCCGCAGCTGCTCTCCAGCGACTGACTGACCTGGCCCTGCAGGCGGTCGACGAAGCTCAGGGGGCGGTCATCCACCCTGACGCGCACGGCGTGGTCCGGGGCAAAGCGGAGCCGGCGCGTACGGCAGGTACCGGGGTAGACGCCATCATGGGCGATGATCTCCCGGCGCGGGCAATTGCAGTAATAGGCCAGATCGCTGTCGAGCCATTGTTCGATGGTGTGCTGATAATAGTCCAGCCGCTCGCTCTGGTAGATCACCTCGCCGTCCCAGTGCAGGCCATAGCTGTGCAGCGTATGGAGTATGTGCGCGGCGGCCCCGGGGAGGTTGCGGGGGGTATCCAGATCTTCCATGCGCACCAGCCAGGTGCCACCCTGATGACGGGCATCCAGATAACTGGCGACGGCAGCGAGCAGCGAGCCGAAATGCAGAAAGCCACTGGGGGTGGGAGCGAAGCGGCCTATGTAACTGGAGGCAGGCATGGGGCGGATTCAGTGGCAGACAGCGCAGAAGCGGGCTGCCTGCCAGGTGAAAGGCGCGGGGATCAACCGCCGATCTGCTTTTCCTTGATCTCGGCCAGGGTCTTGCAGTCGATGCACAGGGTGGCCGTGGGGCGGGCTTCCAGACGGCGGATACCGATTTCCACGCCGCAGGAGTCGCAGTAGCCGTAGTCGTCATCCTCGATGCGCTGCAGCGTCTGATCGATCTTCTTGATCAGCTTGCGCTCGCGGTCACGGGTGCGCAGCTCGAGGCTGAACTCTTCTTCCTGGCTGGCGCGGTCCGCCGGATCGGGGAAGTTGGCGGCCTCGTCCTGCATGTAGGACACAGTGCGGTCAACTTCTTCCATCAGTTCGCGCTTCCAGCTGTTCAGGATGTCAGCGAAATGGGCGAGCTGACGCTCGTTCATGTACTCCTCGCCTTTCTCTTCCTTGTAGGGAACAAAGCCGCGAATCAACAATGCGTTTTTTTCTTTGGTATTGCTGGGCATAGACAGCCTCACTCTTAGCTCAATCATCCTGTGCCAGGTCGTAAACCTTGTGCGGACCGGCGGGGGTGCGGCCTGTGGCCTGCAAGCGGGCAAAGCTACCAGAACGTGAACGACCGCGCTACTTTTTGCCGATGCTCGCCCGGGCTGCACGATTTCAGCATAGCCCGAAAGACCATGCTCGTGGGGATTCGACCGCTTCGGATCGCCGGCGTTCGCGCGGCGGAACATTATCTGTGCAACCACGGTATCATGGACGCTTTTGTCGCCCTGCGGGGCAGAGGTAGAGCATGGTTGAACGGCGCTGGGCACGGCGGATCGGTGAAATAGAACCCTTTCATGTCATGGCTGTGCTGGACAGGGCCAAGGCGCTGCAGGCGGCTGGCCACGATGTCATTCACATGGAGATCGGGGAGCCGGATTTCGGTACCCCCGAGCCCATCATGCGAGCGGCCCAGGCGGCGTTGAACGCCGGGCATACCAGCTACACCCCGGCACTGGGGCTGCCGGAGCTGCGCGAGGCCATCGCCGGCTTCTATCAGCGACGTTACGGGGTGGACCTGGACCCGCAGCGGGTGATCATCACCCCGGGCGGCTCCGGTGCGCTGCTGCTGGTCAGCGCGTTGCTGGTGGACGCCGGCAGCAAGGTACTGATGGCGGACCCGGCCTACCCCTGCAACCGCCACTTCATGCGCCTGGTCGAGGGAGCGGCGAAGCTCATCCCCACCGGGCCGGAGAGTGCCTATCAGCTGACCCCGGAACTGATCGAGCAGCACTGGGACGCGGACAGCGCCGCGGTGCTCAGCGCGTCGCCGGCCAACCCTTCGGGCAGCGTACTGAGCCGCGCACAGTTGCAGGGGCTGGCGCAGGTCACTGCCCGTCTGGGCGGCGAGCTGATTCTCGACGAGATCTACCATGGCCTGACCTACGGTTGTGACGCCCCCAGCGTGCTGGAGGTGGCACCGGATGCCTGGGTGCTGAACAGCTTCTCCAAGTACTTCGGCATGACCGGCTGGCGCCTGGGCTGGCTGATTGCACCCCTGGATGCGGTACCGGAGCTGGAGAAGCTGGCGCAGAACTACTACATCTGCGCGCCCCATCTGGCCCAGCAGGCGGCACTGGCCGCCTTCAGCGAGGATACTCTGGCCATCTGCGAGCAGCGGCGCGAGGCCTTCCATCGGCGCCGTGACTTCCTGCTGCCGGCCCTGCGGGAGCTTGGGTTCGTCATTCCGCATACACCCGAAGGCGCCTTCTATCTTTATGCCGATGTCAGCGGCTTCGGTGGCGACAGCCAGCGCCTGTGCCAGCATCTGATCGAAACCGAGCATCTGGCCATCACCCCCGGCCTGGACTTCGGCCATCATCGAGCGGCCGAACATGTCCGTCTGGCGTATACCGCCGATGTGCCGCGGCTGGAGCAGGCCGTTGAGCGTCTGCAGCGGGGGCTGCGGAGCTGGCACCGATGCTGATTCCCTTTGCCCGGGAGCTTCGGGAAGCGACCCTGCTGCGCCGTTACAAGCGCTTTCTGGCGGATGTACGCCTTGCCGATGGCCGTGAGCTGACCCTGCACTGTCCCAATACCGGCTCCATGCTCAACTGCGCCGAGCCCGGCAGCCGGGTGTGGGTGGACCTGCATCAACGCCCGGGGCGCAAGCTGCCGGGCACCTGGGAGCTGGTGGAAACCGCGCCGGGGGAGCTGGCCTGCGTGCACAGTGCCCGGGCCAATGCGGTGGTGGCCGCCGGGCTGGAGGCCGGGCTGATCACGCCGCTGGCTGGTATTCAGGGAGTGCGTCGGGAAGTCACCCTGGCCGCCGGCGGCAGCCGGTTCGATTTCCTGCTCGGCGAGGGAGAGGACAGCTGGGTGGTTGAGGTCAAGAGCGTGACGCTCGCGCTGGGTGGAGGGCAGGGCGCCTTCCCCGATGCGGTGAGCCTGCGGGGGCAGAAACATCTGCGCGAGCTGATCGGTCTGGCCCAGTCCGGGCAGCGCAGCTGTCTGCTGTTCTGCGTGATGCACAGTGGCATACGGCGGGTGCGCCCGGCGGACGAGATCGATCCCGTATATGGTGCGCTGCTGCGTCAGGCGCGGGCGGCGGGGGTGCTGGTGCTGGCCTGGTCAGTACTGCCGACGCCTTCCGGTCTGCAGCTGGCGGGCGAGCTGGTGGTGGATTGTCAGCCCTGAGGAAGGGCTGACAGCCACAACTGGCCATCGGCGAGATGGCAGGGGATGGGAGTGAGGCTGGCGCCGCTGCAGGGGCCGGCGACGCACTCCCCGGATTCGGGCAGGAAGAGGGCGCCATGGCTGGCGCACTGGATCAGGCGGCCACTCCGGTCGAGGAACTGGTCGGGCACCCACTCCAGCGGAATGCCACGGTGCGGACAGCTGTTGCGGTAGACGTGGACCTGCTGGCCCTGGCGCACCGCGAACAGACGCTGGCCCCGGACCTCGAAACCCTTGCTGCCGGGGTCTTCCAGCTCGTCCAGACGGCACAGGGCAATGGCGTTACTCACGGGTTTCACCGATCAGCAGGGCCGGGCTGTAGCGCAGGGTGTCGAGGATGCCGCTGGCCAGCTGCTCGGCGCGCTCGGCCAGGGAATAGTCCTCCGGACGCAGCAGCCAGGTGTCCAGTATGCCGATCACCTGCGCCTGGATGCAGGCGGCGGCCATGGGCACATCCAGGCGTTCGGGCAGCTGTCCGCGGGCAATGGCATTGCGCAGTGAACCTTGCAGCTTGATCAGGGACTGGCGTCGCAGTTCGCGCATGTGTTCACGCAGATCACACATGCGGTCGGTATACTCGCACTTGTGGAAGACGATCTCGTTGATGCGGCGGGTCGTCGGGTCCAGTTCGTTCTGGCGGAATATCTCGGTGAGCAGGACCTGCAGTTTGCCCAGGGGATCCTCCTCGTCCGCGTCCCGAGTGGCCTCATCCAGATGCTGGATGGGCATGCGGGCCCGCAGCAACAGGGCGTCAAACAGTTCATCCTTGTTCTCGAAGTGCCAGTAGATGGCGCCCCGTGTCACCCCCGCCCGTTTGGCGATATCCGCCAGCGAGGTATGTGCCACCCCCTTGCGGGAAAAGCACAGCTCCGCCGCGTCTATGATCTGCGCGCGGGTTTCCAGGGCTTCCTGTTTGGTGCGTCTTGCCATTGGGTTCTCTAGTGCTGCTGGCCGGGAAGGCCGCAACGGGAGGGAAAGTGTGTGATAAATGTTAACCAATGTGAAAACAACTTACAAACATTCGTGAATGTAAGTATTATTCCCAACCTGCCATAAGAACTCTTATTACACATCTGTATTGCGTTGATCGTAATGCCCGAAGAGGTGCCTCGCCCATGCCACTCAAGCCAGCCCGTGCTGCCCTGATACCCCTGTTTGCCGCCATGGCACTGCTTGCTGCCTGCGACAACCAGCAGGAGTCAACCGAAGCCTCCGCTGCCGCGCCCCAGGTCGGCGTGGTCACCGTCGAGGCGCAGCATTTCGTGATGACCACCGAGCTGCCGGGGCGTACCCGAGCCTATCGCGTTGCGGAAGTGCGTCCGCAGGTGAGCGGCATCATCCAGAAGCGTCTGTTCGAGGAAGGCAGCGAGGTGAAGGCGGGGCAGCAGCTGTATCAGATCGACGACGCCGTCTACGCGGCCGCGCTGCAGAGTGCCGAGGCCAGTCGCCTGTCGGCCGGCACCCTGGCTGACCGCTACGAAGTACTGGTGAAGGACCGGGCCGTCAGTCAGCAGGCCTATGACGAGGCCCGTGCGGCGAAGCTGCAGGCCGAGGCGGCACTGGAGCGAGCGCGCATCGATCTGCGCTACACCCGTGTATCCGCGCCGATCTCCGGACAGATCGGACGTTCTGCCGTTACCGAGGGCGCCTTGGTCAGCAACGGTCAGGCCCAGGCGCTGGCGACCATCCAGCAGCTCGATCCCATTTATGTGGATGTGACCCAGCCCGCCCGGGAACTGCTGGCGCTGCGCCGAGCCCTGGACAGCGGTCGGCTGCAGAAGGCCGGCGACAATGCTGCCCGGGCAGTCCTGCGGCTGGAAGATGGTTCCGAATACGAGCATGAGGGCAAGCTGGAGTTTTCCGAGGTCAGCGTTGATGAGGGCACCGGCTCGGTGACCCTGCGGGCGGTTTTCCCCAACCCGGACCGCATCCTGCTGCCGGGCATGTTTGTCCATGCCCAGCTGATTGCCGGCGCGCGCAGCGACGCCATTCTGGTACCGCAGCAGGGGGTGACCCGCAACCCCCGCGGCCAGGCAGTGGCAATGGTGGTCAACGATCAGAACCAGGTCGAGCAACGCATCATCCAGACTGATCGCACCGTCGGCAATCGCTGGCTGGTCAGCGACGGGCTCAAGGTCGGTGATCGTCTGATCACCGAGGGACTGCATATGGTCCAGCCGGGCATGCAGGTTGAGCCGGTACCGGCCGCCAACGTGGATGACACTACCGGAACCGCCGCCACATCCGGACAGGAAGGGTAATCTCCATGCCTCATTATTTTATCGATCGCCCGATCTTTGCCTGGGTGCTGGCGATCCTGGTGATGCTGATGGGAGGGCTGGCTATCCTGGGACTGCCGGTCAACCAGTACCCCAGCATCGCGCCGCCGGCGGTGAACATCGCCGTCAACTACCCCGGCGCATCGGCGCAGACGGTGCAGGACACCGTGGCTCAGGTTATCGAACAGCAGATGAACGGCATCGATGGCCTGCGCTACATGAAGTCCGAAAGCGGCTCCGACGGCAGCATGCGCATCACCGTTACCTTCGATCAGGGGGTGGATCCGGACATCGCCCAGGTCCAGGTACAGAACAAGCTGCAGCTGGCCACGCCCATGCTGCCGCAGGAAGTGCAGCAGCAGGGTATCCGTGTGACCAAGGCCTCCTCCAACTTCCTGATGGTCGTCGGTCTGATTTCCACCGATGGCCGCATGGGTAACGAGGACCTTTCGGACTTCATCATCTCCACCCTGCAGGACCCGATCTCCCGGACCTCCGGCGTGGGCGACTTCCAGGTGTTCGGCTCGCCCTATTCCATGCGCATCTGGCTGGACCCGGCGAAACTCAATCGCTATCAGCTGACCCCGGTGGATATCCGCAACGCCATCGCCAGTCAGAACGTGCAGGTCTCCGGCGGCCAGCTGGGTGGTGCTCCGGCGGTACCCGGTCAGCAACTCAACGCCACCATCATCGGCAAGACCCGCTTCGAAACGCCCGAACAGTTCCGCGAGATCCTGCTGAAGGTGGACAGCGATGGTTCCCAGGTGCGCCTGGGGGATGTGGCTCGGGTCGAGCTGGGCGCGCAGAACTCCGCCTTCAGGGCGCTGTATAATGGCCAGGCGGCCACGGGTATTGCGATTCAGTTGGCTACCGGTGCCAACGCGCTGGAAACCACCAAGGCGGTCAAGGAGACCATTGACAACCTGCGTCCGTTCTTCCCCGAGGGCGTGGATGTGGTCTATCCATTCGAGACGGCGCCGGTGGTATCCGAGTCGATCTCGGGGGTGGTGCATACCCTGATGGAAGCCATTGTGCTGGTGTTCCTGGTCATGTACCTGTTCCTGCAGAACTTCCGGGCCACCCTGATTCCCACTCTGGCGGTGCCGGTGGTGCTGTTGGGTACCTTTGGTGTCCTGGCGGCCTTCGGCTTCAGTATCAACATCCTGACCATGTTCGCCATGGTGCTGGCTATTGGTCTGTTGGTGGACGACGCCATCGTGGTGGTGGAGAACGTCGAGCGGGTGATGGCCGAAGAGGGGCTGTCGCCGGTGGAAGCGACCCGCAAGTCGATGACCCAGATTCAGGGCGCGCTGATCGGTATCGGTCTGGTGCTGTCGGCAGTGTTCGTGCCCATGGCCTTCTTCGGTGGCTCCACCGGGGTAATCTATCGTCAGTTCGCCATCACCATCGCCTCGGCAATGACGCTGTCGGTACTGGTCGCGCTGATCTTCACCCCGGCCCTGTGTGCCACCATCCTCAAACCCATTCCCAAGGGCCATGCCCACGAAAAGCGCGGCTTCTTCGGCTGGTTCAACCGTACCTTCGAGCGCGGGGTCGACCGCTACAAGCATGGCGTAGCCGCCGTACTGCGGCGCAAGGCGCCCTATCTGCTGCTGTACGCGGTCATCGTCGGCGGCATGGTGGTGCTGTTCGGCAAGCTGCCCGCCTCCTTCCTGCCGGATGAGGACCAGGGCGTGATGTTCGTTCAGGTCCTGGGCCCGGCAGGCTCGACCATGGAGCGGACCCAGAAGACCGTAGATGCGATGCGCGAGAAGCTGCTGACCGAAGAGGGTGACATCGTGCAGTCGGTGTTCACTGTTACCGGTTTCAGCTTTGCCGGGCGTGGCCAGAACGCAGCCATCGCCTTCGTTGGGCTCAAGCCTTGGGACGAGCGCAGCGAAGCCGGTATGAGTGTGTTCGATCTGGTGGGGCGGACCGAGCAGCTTTTCGCCGGTTTCCGTGACGCACAGGTCATGGCCTTCGCACCGCCGGCGGTGATGTCGCTGGGCAACGCCACCGGCTTCAACTTCTTCCTTCAGGACAATGCCGGCGTCGGCCACGAGGTACTCATGCAGGCGCGCAACCAGCTGCTCGGGCTGGCCGCGCAGAGCGAGGTGCTGACCGCGGTACGTCCCAACGGCCTGAACGACGAGCCGCAGTACCGACTCATCATCGATGACGAGAAGGCCCGCGTGCTGGGCGTCTCCCTGAGTGACATCAACGCGACCCAGTCCATCGCCTGGGGCTCGAGCTATGTCAATGACTTCATCGACCGCGGCCGGGTCAAGCGGGTGTACCTGCAGGGCGAGGCCGAGTCGCGGATGAATCCGGAGGACATTGACAAGTGGTTCGTGCGCAACGACCGTGGCGAGATGGTCCCCTTCAGCGCCTTTGCTACCGGCGAGTGGGTCTACGGTCCGCCGAAACTGGCTCGCTATAACGGTGTGTCCGCCATGGAGATCCAGGGTGAGGCGGCGCCGGGCTACAGTACCGGCGAGGCCATGGCCGAAATCGAGCGGCTGGCCCAGCAGCTGCCGCCGGGGGTTGGCGTGGACTGGACCGGCCTGTCCTACGAGGAACGCCTGTCCGGCGATCAGGCGCCGGCGCTGTACGCCCTGTCGCTGCTGGTGGTCTTCCTCTGTCTGGCAGCGCTGTACGAGAGCTGGTCGATTCCCTTTGCGGTGATGCTGGTGGTGCCCCTGGGGGTCATCGGTGCGCTGCTGGCGACCATGGGGCGCGGGCTGGATAACGACGTGTTCTTCCAGGTGGGCCTGCTGACGACCATCGGTCTGACGGCCAAGAACGCGATTCTCATCGTGGAGTTTGCCAAGGATCTGCACGAGCAGGGCATGTCCCGGGTCGACGCTGCGGTGGAGGCTTGCCGCATGCGCCTGCGTCCGATCATCATGACCTCGCTGGCCTTCACTCTGGGCGTGGTGCCCCTGGCCATCACCAGCGGCGCCGGCGCCGGCAGCTCCCATGCCATCGGCACCGGGGTGATCGGCGGCATGCTGACGGCTACCGTGCTGGTCATATTCTGGGTTCCGCTGTTCTACGTTCTGGTGTCCTCGCTGTTCTCGCGCCGGGATGCCCACAAAACCGAGGAGAAGGCACAGTGAAGCGTTCCCTGATCTGTCTGGCTGTGCTGGGTGCGCTCAGTGGCTGTTCCATGATTCCCGAATATCAGCGACCGGCGATGCCGGTGGCCGATGTCTGGCCCGCGGGTGAAGCCTACGGTGAGCGCAACTCGCAGACCGAATCGATGGACCTGGGCTGGCGCGAGTTCTTCCTGGATCCGGCGCTGCGCAAGCTGATCGAGGTGGCCCTGGAAAACAACCGCGACCTGCGCATAGCCGCGCTCAATGTGGAAGCCTACCGGGCGCTCTACGGTATCCAGCAGTCGGCGCTGTGGCCCTCGGCCTCGGCCGATGCCAGCGGTACCCGCAGTCGCACCCCGGAAACCCTCAGCCCGACCGGCCAGGCCAGTACCGGCGGTCAGTACTTCGCTACCCTGGGCGTGGCCTGGGAGCTGGACCTGTTCGGCCGTCTGGATGCGCTGAGCGAGCAGGCACTGCAGGAGTTCCTGGCCAGCGAAGCGGCCCGGCGCAGCGTGCAGGTCAGTCTGATTGCCGGTGTCGCCAACAGCTACTTCAACTGGCAGGCCAATCGCGAACTGCTCGATGTGACCAGTCGCACCCTGCAGGCCTACGAAGACAGCCTGGCCCTGGTGCAGCGCAGCTACGACGTCGGCGTCGCCTCCACCCTGGAACTGACCCAGGCCCGTACCGCGGTGGAAACCGCCCGGGCGGCGCTGGCCCAGTACCGCCGGCAGGTCGCCCAGGATCGCAACGCCCTGACCCAGCTGCTGGGCCAGAACGTGGCACTGGATGAGCTGGCCGGCGGCCGGCTGGATATGGACCTGCTGGCCGAACTGCCGGTGGGGCTGCCCTCGGAGCTGCTGTTCAAGCGCCCGGACATCATCGCTGCCGAGCACCAGTTGCTCGGCGCCAACGCCAGCATAGGTGCGGCCCGCGCCGCCTTCTTCCCGAGCATCGGTCTGACCGGCGCGGCGGGCTCCGCCAGCACCCAGCTGTCCGACCTGTTCGGCAGTGGCTCGGGCTACTGGAGCTTCACGCCGAGTATCAGCGTGCCGATCTTCACCGCCGGGCGCCTGAAGGCCAACCTGGACTACGCCGAGATCTCCCGGGATATCCGCGTGGCGCAGTACGAACAGGCGATCCAGGATGCCTTCCGTGATGTGGCCGATGGTCTGGCCGCCCACGAAACCTATGCCGAACAGGTGCAGGCCCAGCGCAACCTGCTGCAGGTGAGCGAGGAGTACTATGCCGTTGCCGAACGCCGCTATCGCACCGGCGTGGACAGTCACCTGACGCTGCTCGACGCCCAGCGTCAGCTGCTGTCTGCGCAGCAGCAGTGGGTCAATGACCGGCGCAATCAGCTGATCAGTGAAGTGAACCTGTACAAGGCGCTGGGTGGCGGTTGGCAGGTACATGACGCAGCGGCCGCTTCGGCTGAGCCTGAGGCCTGAAGCAGTAGCGGTTCGCCTCCAGTACGACCTGGCGGAGGACCAGCCACGAGCTTGCTGGTCAAACGGATTCCGATAAAAAAATGGCCCGCTCAGAGAGCGGGCCCAAATCCGTGATTAGCCTGATGAGGAGATAACCGTCCGTCTTGCGACTTTCCGTTACCCAAGCCATCTCTCGATGACTTGCTGCCAATAATAATGTTTCTCATTTGCATGTCAAGAACATTATTCAGATTCAGTGGGCGACCAGTTGCTTGTAGTGGGTCAGCTCCCGGTTCATCAGGTCGATGCGGCGTGCCATGCTCTCGATCAGGCTGTGGGCAATGCGGGGATTGCTTTGCATCAGGGCCAGGAACTGCTCCTTGGGAATCATCATCACCGTGGTCGGCGTGCTGGCGATAACGGTGGCCGAACGCTTCTCCCGGGTGAAAAGCGCCATGGCGCCGAAGATCTCGTCACGTTGTACATCCCCGACCTTGATGCCGCCCACGAAGGCTTCGGCGTGTCCTTCGGTAATGATGAACACATGATCCGCCTCGTCCCCCTCACGGATCAGCTCGGCGCCGGCGGGGAAGTGCTGGAAGCCGGTGACCGGACGGACTTCGGCCGGCTTGCTGCGCGCCAGGGCATCTGACATCAGGGCCGCCTGACCCAGAATATACTGGGTGAACAGCTCCTGACGCCGGTTGCTGGCATGGATATGACGGAACAGCGACTCGCGGTCATAGGGCACCAGCACCAGCGGCTCCTCGCTGCGATAGGTGCAGGGCGCCGCATTGAGACCCTGGCGCAGGCCGATCAGGTCCCCTTCCTGTATGTAGAACAGGGGCTTGCCATCGATCAGCGCGTGCAGCAGACCGCTGCGCAGCAGGTAGAGATTGCGATTGCTGATGACCTGATAGAGGTCTTCCACTGCGTCCAGTGCCATGGGCTCGGCGCAGGGCTCCAGTCCATCGAGCAGCTGCGTGGGAATGCCCTGCAGTGTGCTGATCAGCTTGGCTGCATAGGGTGGTTGGTCGCCGATGAGATACATAACGAGTTCCTTAATCCTGATCCTTGGCTAGCGATACCATACTGCAAATGTTTCCGCTTCCGCCAACGCAAAAGCGCGCAGGCGTTGGCAAAAACCGAACATGAAGTGCCCCTACCGGGTCAGGGGTGTTGCTGCTGCTCGAGTTCGTCGAGCAGCTGCTGCTTGTATGCGGGATCCAGCCGGTTCCAGTGCACATCCTGAAGGGCGCCGGCGATGGCGAACAGCAGGGTGCGCGAGGCGCGGAACCCGCGGGCACGAACGGCGCAGTAGGCTGCCACGGGCCCGCGGCGGCGCAGCTCTGCGGCGTCATGGATGCCGGTGGCGCGCAGCCACTGGACCGAGGTCTTGCCCAGATTGCGCAGCGTGATGAGATCAGTGTCGGTCATGTGCGCCTCCCTGCAACGACAGGAGTGACATGCGTGGATATGCGGACGGGCCGACCGCAGCGGTCGGACGGCGTTGAAGTCTTGGCATGGTCGGGCTTCTTCTTTTTATAGGTTCCCGACAGCCAGTCTAGTTGGGGGTGGCCGGTCCGTACAGCCGGCCGCCGGCGTCAGAGCTGGTGACGCAGCCGTTCTGTGAGCTGGTCGATACTGTCGGGCCTGTCGGTGGCCACGGTCAGGGTAATCTGGCGCTCCTCCTCACTCAGGGGCTCGAGCTGCTGCAGCTGCTGATGCACCACGTGGATATCCGCATCGGAGGGGTCGGCGCCCTTGCGCTGGCGTTCGTTGAGCCAGATCTCGATGGTGTCCAGCGGAGCAGTGCAATGCAGAATGATGCAGGGAACGCCCTGATCTTCAATGGCCTGGCGTGACAGCTGGCGCTGGTGACGGCGCAGGTGAGTGGCATCGATGATCACGGGGTAGCCGGCGGCCAGAACCTGCCCGGCCAGCTGGGCCAGGCGGGCGTAGGTCTGCTCGCTCATCTGCGCGCCGTAGAGCGTGGTCTGCTCGCCACTGGTGCTGGCCTGACGGAACAGGCGCTTGCGCTCGACATCCGAGCGTATGCGAATCATCCCGAAACGGGCGACCAGCTCCGCACCTATGCTGCTCTTGCCGGAGCCGGATACCCCGTGGGTAAGCACGCCGAAGCGGGTAGGGATGCCGGTGTAGCTTTCGGCCAGGGCAATGTAGCTCTGGTAGCGCGCCAGTATCTGCTCGCGTTCCTGGGCGCTGGTGTTGGGTCCCAGATTGAACAGCGCGACCTTGGCACGGACCATGGCCCGGTAGGCCTTGTAGTAGTCGAGCACCATCAGGCCGGCATAATCGCCGGTGCTCTCGAGCCAGGCATTGACGAAGCGTTGGGAGAGATCCTTCAGGCCGCGGTCTTCCAGGTCCATGGCCATGAAGGCGACATCGGCCATGATATCGGTCCAGCGGAAGGCGTCATTGAACTCTATGCAGTCGAACAGGGTCACTTGTCCGTCGATCAGGGTGACGTTGTCGAGATAGATATCACCATGACATTCGCGGATCAGTCCGTCGGCTTTCCGCTGCTTCAGTTGGGGAATCAGCCGTTGGAAGGTAGTATGCGCCCAGTGCTCGAGCTGTTCGAGCTGCTGCAGGTCATCCGCATCGCTGAGCATGGCCCGGATCTGTTCGAAGTTCTGTGCCACGGGAGCGTGCACCTGCTCCGGTTCACCCCAGGGCGTGCCCGCTGCAGCCACATCAATGCGCTGATGAAAGGTGGCCAGCGTGGCGGCCAGGTCGTCGATATGCTGGCTGGTGAGACCGCCGGCGCGCTGCAGGTTGCTGAGCAGGTCCTGCTGGCGGAACTGCCGGGTCTTGACCATGTATTCGATAATCGGGCCGTCGCCGTCAAGACGGGGCTGATCTTCGCTGCCGCGGATGGCGATCACGTCGAGATAGAGGTCCGGCGCCAGCCGCCGATTCAGGCGCAGCTCCTCGGCACAGTAATGGGCCCGCTGGTCCAGAGTGGAAAAGTCGAGAAAGCCGAAATTGACCGGTTTCTTGATCTTGTAAACGAATTCGCCGGTCAGCAGAACCCAGGAGATATGGGTTTCCATCAGCGTGAAACCGCTGACAGGATGATCGTACAGCGCTGGGTTTTGCAGCGCATTCAGCAGTGTCTGGCTCACATCGGATCCTGTAGTGTACGGGCAATCCGGGCATTATGAAGGCTGGCCGCGGCAAGGCCAACCGTTGTTGCGCCCATCCTAGGCTGGGCGTTGTTTCCCGAGAAATGGGGTAGACAGGGAATTATGGGTAGAAAACGCAGTAAAAGGCCGGCCCGCAAGGTCGGATTCTGGCGGCGCTGGTCGGGCCTGCTGTGGAAGCTCGCACTGGTGGGTGTTGTGGCGCTGGCGGGGCTTGTCATCTATCTGGATGCGGTCATCCAGGAGAAGTTCTCAGGCAAGCGCTGGGCAGTGCCGGCCAAGGTATTTGCACGGCCGCTGGAGCTCTACGCGGGCCAGCAACTGACCCGTGACGATTTCGTTACGGAGCTGACCGCGCTGGGCTATCGACGGGTCAACGCCGTCGCCCAGCCTGGCCAGATGTCGGTGGCCAGCGGGCGGGTGGATGTGTACACCCGGGGCTTCCAGTCATTCGAGGGATCCGAACCGGCGCAGCGCATCAGCGTACGCTTCGATGGCAAGCAGATCGCGGGACTGTCGGGCAACGGCGACGTGGTCATGGCTCGGATCGAGCCGTTGATGATAGGTGGCATCTACCCGGCCCATAACGAGGACCGCATCCTGGTTCGCCTGGACCAGGCGCCGCCCTACCTGATCGAAGCGCTGGTGGCGGTGGAGGATCGCGAGTACTTCCAGCATTTCGGTGTCTCGCCCAAGGGCATCGCCCGGGCTGCCTGGGTCAACCTGACCGCCGGTGGGGTGGTGCAGGGCGGCAGTACCCTGACCCAGCAGCTGGTGAAGAACTTCTTCCTGACCAACGAGCGCAGCCTGATCCGCAAGGGTAACGAGGCGATCATGGCTGTGCTTCTGGAGGTGCATTATTCCAAGGAGGAGATCCTCGAAGCCTATCTCAACGAGGTATTCCTCGGTCAGGACGGACGTCGCGCGGTGCACGGCTTCGGCTTGGCCAGTCAGTACTATTTCGCCCAGCCGCTGCACGAGCTGCAGCTGCACCAGGTGGCGCTGCTGGTCGGCATGGTCAAGGGACCCTCGCTGTACAACCCGCGGCGCCAGCCGGAGCGGGCCAAGAAGCGTCGTGATCTGGTCCTCCAGATGCTCGAAGAGCAGGGCGTGATCACCGCCGAGCAGTCGGCCGCTGCCATCGCGCAACCCCTGGACGTCACCGTGCGCGGCAGTCTGGCGGACAGCAGCTATCCGGCCTTCATGGATCTGGTCAAGCGGCAGCTGCGCGAGGACTACAAGGACGAAGACCTGACCAGTGAGGGGCTGCGCATCTTCACCAGTTTCGATCCGCTGCTGCAGATGAAGGCGGAGAAGGCCATTGCCGACTCGCTGAAAGGGCTGGGTGACCGCGGCAACGAGATGGAGGCCGCCATGGTCGTTACCGGCGCCCAGACCGGGGAGATCCTGGCGCTGGTCGGCGGTCGCAACCCGCGCTTCTCCGGCTTCAACCGGGCGCTGGATGCCTCGCGGCCGATCGGTTCGCTGGTCAAGCCGGCGGTGTATCTGACGGCTCTGGAGCAGCCGCAGCGCTATTCGCTGATCACCCCGGTGGAGGATGCGCCCATTACCCTGGATGCCGAACCCGGCAAGACCTGGTCGCCGCAGAACTACAGTCGTCAGAGCTACGGCATAGTGCCGCTGCACCAGGCGCTGGCCCAGTCCTACAACCAGGCCACGGTGCGAGTGGGCGTGGATGTGGGCGTCGACCGGGTGCTCAACACCATCGAACGCATGGGCGTACGCCATGGCTGGCCGGCCTATCCGGCCATGCTGCTGGGCTCGGGGGCAATGACGCCGCTGCAGGTGACCGACATGTACCAGACCATGGCCAATGGTGGTTTCAATACACCCCTGCGGGCGATCCGCAACGTGTTGACCGCTGACGGCGAGCAACTGCGGCGCTATCCGTTCGAGGTCGAACAGCGTTTCGATTCGGCGACCATCTTCCTCATGCAGGAAGCCCTGAGTCGGGTAATGACAGACGGTACCGGGCGCTCGGCCTATAATCAGATTCCGTCCAGCATCCGCCTGGCGGGCAAGACGGGCACCACCAATGACCTGCGTGACAGCTGGTTTGCCGGCTTCTCGGATGATCTGGTGGCTGTAGCCTGGCTTGGTCGGGACGACAACGGCCAGACCCGACTGACCGGGGCCACCGGTGCGCTGCGGGTGTGGACGGCGTTCATGGCCCAGGCCAATCCGCGCAGTCTGTCCAACGCGCCACCCGAGGGCGTGGTCTATGCCTGGGTCAACCGGTTGACCGGGGAAGGCAGCGATCCGAGCTGCCCGGATACGGTGCAGGTGCCCTTCCGCGCCGGCTATGAGCCGCTGCCGGGACCCGGATGCCAGCCGTTGATCGATACGGCACCGGTACGTGAGGGAGCTGGACGGGTAATGGATGTCATCCGTGGATGGCTGCAATGAACATGAGGAATGAGACTATGGGTTTCAAGCAAGTTGGTCTGCTGTTCGGCTGTGTGATGCTGGTGGCCGGTTGTGCCGGCACCGGTGGTTATGCGCCGGTGGTGGACTCCGGGCGGCCGGTCTCCAATGAGGATATGCAGACGGGGGCAGGGGGACGTGGTCAGGGCCAGCCCGCCATAGTCCAGCCCAGTCCGCAGCAGGACGATGGCGGTGTGATCGTCATGGTGCCGGACGGCATGGGGGGTTCCAGCGCCGTACAATCCTACCCCCTCGACAGCTCGCCGGTCAGCAGTCAGCCCCAGGGCAGTCAGTCGGCACCGAGCAGCGGGTCATCCGGCGGAACTCTGCAGGATGACGAGAATCTTTCCGGCCCGGTGCTGGCATTGCTGACCTCGGCACGGCAGCAGGAAACCAGTGGCGATCTGGGTAGCGCCTCGGCCAGCCTCGAACGCGCCCTGCGCATCGCTCCCCGCGAGCCGCAGGTGCTCTACCGTCTGGCACAGGTGCGGCTTGAGCAGGGCGATGCGGCGCAGGCCGAGCAGCTGGCCCGTCGTGGCCTGTCCTATGCTGCTGGTCGGCCGACCCTGCAAGCCGGCCTCTGGGAGCTGGTGGCCCAGGCCCGCGAGCGCCAGGGCGATGCAGCCGGTGCCGCCGAAGCCCGTCAGCGCGCGCGGGTCGCGCTCTGATGCAGGCCTGGCATGAGCTGGCCGACGAGCTTCTGCTGCTGCAGCGGGAACTGCAGCAGCTCGGGCTCTGGTCGCTGCAGGCACCGAGCGCAGCTGCACTGGCCAGCCGTGAACCTTTCTGTGTTGATACCCTGGCCTTCGAGCAGTGGCTGCAGTGGGTCTTCATTCCCCGCATGGCGCAGATCGTGGAGCAGGGGCAGGGCATGCCCGGTGGTTGCAGCATTCAGCCGATGGGTGAAGAGGCCTTCGCCCATCTCGGCCGCCAGGCCGGTGATCTGCTGCTGATCCTCGGCCGTATCGACAGGGTTGCGACGCGGCTGGCCGTTCAGCCCTGATCCTTGCAGTGCTGCTCCAGGTTCGCCTGGGTGTCGGCGATCAGTCGCTGGCGTTCATCCTCCCCGATCCGCTCCACCTCACCGTC
This sequence comes from Halopseudomonas sp. Lyrl_26, assembly GCF_051948695.1. Classification (NCBI taxonomy): domain Bacteria; kingdom Pseudomonadati; phylum Pseudomonadota; class Gammaproteobacteria; order Pseudomonadales; family Pseudomonadaceae; genus Halopseudomonas; species Halopseudomonas sp. Lyrl_26. The sequence goes on along the minus strand of NZ_JAYJLH010000008.1, from coordinate 5,224 downwards.
GGCATTGGTGCGTCTGAGCCTGGGGTTGTCCTGCAGGGTCTTCAGGTCCGTCCGCAGCTGCTGGCAATAGGTACGCAGCTGTTCGGCCCGGGCCTGTTCCTGCTGCCGTTGCTGGGCCTGTGCCTCTGTCTGGGCGGGGTCAACCGTTGCTGGCGCAGCCGGTTCGCGCAGCTCACCGCCGATCGGGGCGGGGGCGCGGATATCCCGCTGCTGGTAGGGGGTATTGGCCGGCGGCAGCTGGCTGAACTGCACTCTCCCTTGTGCATCCGTCCACTGGTAGATCTGCTGGCCCGCGGCGCTGGTGCAGAACAGCGCCAGAGCCATGAGTGTCATCGACTTTCGCATGTGTTCCCATCCCTGTATTGAGCATCGAAGTAAGGCTACTATAGCCAATTGCCGAAACCGGGGTATATGGCAATGTCCGGGTCGTGCAGGAAGCTGCGGCTTTCGTCTCAAGTTGACTTGACTTGACGGTCTCGAATGTAAACAATTCGAGGTTCTCATGAGCATGCTGTGATCGGGGCCTACTCGGCCGCCGGGGCAGTCTGCTTTGTTGCTCAATCCGGGAGGCGACGATCCTCATGCTCCCGGCCTGGCCCCGTACGCGTTACCTCGCGCTGGGTGAGACGCTCCCGCTACCTGCGGTCGGGCAGTCTCCATTGCACGCAGTCAAGCTGTTGCATGACAACCACCGTTGCCAATGCACTGCCGAGCAGTAAACAGGTATCCTGCCGCTCGCCCGTGGGTGAACGGTATGCTAGAGGTGATTCAAAAGTGGAACTTTTATCCGGCGCTGAGATGGTCGTCCGCTCCTTGCGTGACGAAGGTGTTAAGTTTATTTACGGGTACCCCGGCGGTGCCCTGCTGCACGTGTATGACGCGATTTTCCGTCAGGACGACGTGACCCACGTTCTGGTGCGCCATGAGCAGGCGGCGGCCCACATGGCCGACGGCTATGCCCGGGCCACCGGCAAGCCGGGCGTGGTGCTGGTGACTTCGGGTCCCGGCGCAACCAATACCATTACCGGTATCGCTACCGCGTACATGGACTCCATCCCCATGGTGATCATTTCCGGACAGGTGGCCAGTCACCTGGTCGGTACCGATGCGTTCCAGGAAACCGACATGGTCGGTATTTCCCGCCCGATCGTGAAGCACAGCTTCATCGTCAAGGATCCGCGCGAGATTCCGGAGATCATCAAGAAGGCCTTCTATCTGGCACAGACCGGTCGTCCCGGCCCTGTGGTCATCGATATTCCCAAGGACATGACCAATCCGGCGGAGAAGTTCGAGTACAGCTACCCGAAGAAGGTCAAGCTGCGCTCCTACAATCCGGCCGTGCGCGGCCATTCCGGACAGATCCGCAAGGCCCTGGACCTGCTGGTCGAGGCGCGCCGCCCGATCGTCTACTCCGGTGGTGGTGTGATCATGGGTGGTGCTGCTCGTCAGCTTACCGACCTGTGCAAGGAGCTGGGTGTACCGGTCACCAATACCCTGATGGGTCTGGGCGGCTTTCCCGGCACCGATCGCCAGTTCCTCGGCATGCTCGGCATGCACGGCAGCTATACCGCGAACGTCGCCATGCACCATGCGGATGTGGTGATGTGTGTCGGTGCGCGCTTCGATGACCGGGTAATCAACGGTGCATCCAAGTTCTGCCCGAACGCCAAGATCATCCATATCGACATCGACCCGGCCTCGATCTCCAAGACCATCAAGGCAGACATTCCGATCGTCGGTCCGGTCGACAGCGTCCTCAACGAGATGCTGACCATGACCCGTGAGCACAAGCTCAAGCCCAAGGCTGAGGTGCTGGCTGCCTGGTGGAAGCAGATCGATGAGTGGCGCGGTGACGGCAAGCTGTTCCCCTATGACCAGGGTGATGGCAGTGTCATCAAGCCGCAGACCGTGATCGAAACCCTGTGGGACGTGACCCGGGGCGATGCCTATGTCACCTCCGACGTGGGTCAGCACCAGATGTTCGCGGCCCAGTACTATCCGTTCGACAAGCCCAATCGCTGGATCAACTCCGGTGGCCTGGGCACCATGGGCTTCGGTCTGCCGGCGGCCATGGGCATCCAGCTGCATCATCCGGACGCCGCCGTGGCCTGTGTCACCGGCGAGGGCAGTATCCAGATGAACATCCAGGAGCTGTCGACCTGCCTGCAGTACGACCTGCCGGTGAAGATCATCACCCTGAACAACCAGGCCCTGGGCATGGTTCGCCAGTGGCAGGACATGCAGTACAACAGCCGTTACTCGCATTCGTACATGGAGTCGCTGCCCGACTTCATCAAGCTGACCGAGGCCTATGGCCACGTCGGCATGCGCGTGGAGAAGCTGGAAGACCTGAAGCCGGCGATGGAAGAGGCCTTTGCCCAGACCAAGCGACTGGTATTCATGGATATCCGCGTGGACAACACCGAGCACGTCTACCCGATGCAGATTGCCGGCGGATCAATGCGTGACATGTGGCTGAGCAAGACGGAGCGTACCTGATCATGAGACACATCATTTCCGTACTGCTGGAGAACGAGCCCGGTGCGCTGTCCCGTGTGGTCGGTCTGTTTTCCCAGCGCAACTACAACATCGAAACCCTCACCGTGGCTGCCACCGAGGACCCGACCCTGTCGCGTCTGACGCTGACCACCATCGGCCAGGAAGAGGTCATCGAGCAGATCACCAAGAACCTCAACAAGCTGATCGAGGTGGTGAAGCTGGTCAATCTGTCTGAAGGCGCGCACATCGAGCGCGAACTGATGCTGGTCAAGATCAAGGCCACCGGCGCCCAGCGCGCCGAGGTCAAGCGCACGACCGACATCTTCCGCGGCCAGATTGTGGATGTCACCAGCAGTGTGTATACGGTCCAGCTTACAGGGACGTCTGATAAACTGGACAGCTTCATCGAAGCGGTTGGCCCGGCGTCGGTCCTGGAAGTCGTGCGCACCGGTGTATCCGGCATTGCGCGCGGTGAAAAGGTTCTGAGCATCTGAATAAATGAGAGCGGCCGTACAACGGCCGCATAGCAAGGGGATTTACATGCAAGTTTATTACGACAAAGACTGTGATCTGAGCATCATCCAGAGCAAGAAAGTGGCCATCATCGGCTACGGCTCCCAGGGTCACGCCCACGCCTGCAACCTGAAGGATTCCGGTGTCGACGTAACCGTGGGCCTGCGCCCGGGTTCCTCCTCCATCGCCAAGGCTGAAGCCCATGGTCTGAAGGTCACCGACGTGCCCGCCGCTGTGGCTGCCGCCGACGTGGTCATGATCCTGACTCCTGACGAGTTCCAGGCTCAGCTGTACAAGCAGGAGATCGAGCCGAACCTGAAGCAGGGTGCCACCCTGGCCTTCGCCCACGGTTTTGCCATCCACTACAACCAGATCGTGCCGCGCAAGGATCTGGACGTGATCATGGTTGCTCCCAAGGCGCCCGGCCACACCGTGCGTTCCGAGTTCGTCAAGGGCGGCGGTATTCCCGATCTGATCGCCATCTACCAGGACGCTTCCGGTAACGCCAAGAACGTTGCCCTGTCCTACGCCAGCGGCGTTGGCGGCGGCCGTACCGGCATCATCGAAACCACCTTCAAGGACGAGACCGAAACCGACCTGTTCGGTGAGCAGGCTGTTCTCTGTGGTGGCGCGGTGGAGCTGGTCAAGGCCGGTTTCGAAGTACTGACCGAAGCCGGCTACGCGCCGGAAATGGCCTACTTCGAGTGTCTGCACGAGCTGAAGCTGATCGTCGACCTGATGTACGAGGGCGGCATCGCCAACATGAACTACTCCATCTCCAACAATGCGGAGTACGGTGAGTACGTGACTGGCCCCGAGGTGATCAACGACGAGTCCCGTGCTGCCATGCGCAACGCTCTGAAGCGCATCCAGTCCGGCGAATACGCCAAGATGTTCATCGCCGAAGGCTCCCTGGGCTACCCGTCCATGACCGCTGCCCGTCGCAACAACGCTGCTCACCCGATCGAGCAGGTTGGTGAGAAGCTGCGCGCCATGATGCCCTGGATTGCATCCAACAAGATCGTGGACAAGACCAAGAACTGATTCCGGTTCGGGGTAGGAAAAACGCGGCTTCGGCCGCGTTTTTTTATGGCCCGGCCCATGAGGGCTGGCTATCCGGCGGCCAAGTTTGCGACACTGCATGCTCAGTTTGCATGTTCAAGGTTCCAAACATGAAAGACGATCTGCAACAGGACAACGGTTTCGAGGCTGAAGGTCCCCACACGCTGCTCCCCATTGACGAGCATATCGAGGAGGTGCCCGGCCCAGATGGCAAGAAGGTGCGCCACCGCGGCATCTACCTGCTGCCCAACCTGTTCACCACCGCTGCACTGTTCTCCGGCTTCTACGCCATTGTCAGCGCCATGAATGGCAACTTCTCCCATGCGGCCATCGCCATTTTCGTGGCCATGGTACTGGACGGTCTGGACGGTCGCGTCGCGCGGCTGACCAATACCCAGAGTGCCTTCGGCGCCGAATACGATTCGCTGTCGGACATGGTCGCCTTCGGTGTGGCGCCGGCGCTGGTCGCCTTTACCTGGGCGCTGGATGGCATGGGCAAGGTCGGCTGGATCTTCGCGTTCATCTACGTGGCGGGAGCGGCCCTGCGTCTGGCTCGTTTCAATACCCATATAGGGTCGGCCGACAAACGCTACTTCACCGGGTTGGCCAGCCCGTCCGCCGCCGGCCTGGTCGCGGGTATGGTGTGGTCGCTCAGCGATTTCGGTATCGAAGGGCAGGATATCGCCTGGCTGGTGGGCATCCTCACCGCTCTGGGCGGTCTGTTGATGGTCAGTAACGTGCGCTATTACAGTTTCAAGGATCTGGATATGCGCGGGCGCGTGCCTTTCTTCGTGATCCTGCTGGTGGTGCTGATCTTTGCGGTGATCTCCACCGATCCGTCGCGCATCCTGTGGCTGATCTTCATTGCCTATAGCGTCTCCGGCCCGGTTCAGGCGCTCTGGCGCTGGCGGGGCAAACGGCGTCGGGCAGACGAAATCGAGCCGGCTGAATAAAAGGGCTTGACGAGGCGGCGAATGGGTCTATAATTCGCCACCTCATCGCCGCGGCGGCCGGTTCAATCCCGTCACCGAGGCAGTGAAAAAGGTTTTGCGGAAGGCGTTGACAAGGGGTTCTGATCCTGTAGAATGCGCCTCCCTGAAACGGCAAGCGAGCAGCTTCCGGGTCGATCGCCAGGCGGTTTCGAGGCAAA